>JAAFJK010000176.1 GCA_013298105.1 Cytophagales bacterium | reverse complement strand
CCCAAAACACGCCAAAGCAGGTAAGGAAAGTACGCAGTTTATGTTTTTTTACAGAGGCATATATTTCACTCCATTTGTCTAAGTCGAACATAATTTTTGGCTGTTAAAAAATATCCTAATTTGTGTATCTTTATGCCAAAAAATTACGGTGTTTGTGAAATTTATAAGTTTTTTGTGGTGCGTGCGTTTGGTTTTAGGGTTGTATGACAAGAAGTTTTTTAGAAAAAAGTTTCTCACGCAGGCAAGGGCAATACAAATCCCGCCGCGTTTTTGTGTCCGCCTCCGCCAAACTGCTTTGCAATCAGCGAAACATCAAAATCTCCGATAGAGCGCAAACTGTATATGCGCTTGCCTTCAGTTTCAAAATAGACTGCCGAGAATGGACTATTGGGATAAAGCCCACAAAGTTGATTGCCTATTTCGCTTTGAAGTACGCCGCTATTGGCGGTAGGTACGCGGTAGCCTCCAATTTCAGTCATAAAATAATTGTTACAAATTTTATTGACTAACTGCGTTTGATAGCGCATAAGTACGATGCCTTCTGCGCAAAGGTCTTGCACCTTGCCTACCAAGCCGTCCCAAATCCCAAACTTCATCTCATAGCACCTAAGCGAAGCCGAGAATTCTTTGGAAAGTGGCAACTTGAATTGCCAAAGGTCTTTGTCTTGGATATAATACAAAAATTCGGGTACAGCGACTTCTGGGTGGAAATATTCCCACGTGAGGACTGCGCCACTCTTGGTCATATCAAACTGTATGGAGAGCTTAGGATAGTCTTCGGTAGGCAAGTCTGCGAGGTCTTTTTGTGCAGAGATATGGTGGTCAATGACATACACTTGTTTTGCTTTTTCTACCATCTCGAGTAGGGTAGCTTTCGGATAGCAAAAATCTACTATATAGACTGTCGCGCCTTTGCGTATTTGCGGGGCGGGCTGATTGTGCTGAACAGGTATATAAATTACTTTTTCGCCTAAGTGTTTCCAAGCGGCGTATGCCGCCCCAAAACCATCAGGACAGTCGGCATGATATAAAACGTAAGTCATTCGGAGGTAGGAGGTAAGAAGTTTGAGGTAGTAGGTTTGAGGTAAGAGGTTTGTGGTTCGTGTCCTCACGAACCACAAAATAAACATTCAACCTTTTTAGTCTTCCCTTTTGATATTTTTATCGATGCCAATGATTTTAAATTCAGTACGGCGGTTGCGTTCTTCGGCTTCTTGCGTATCTATTTTTAGTTTGGTTTCGCCATAGCCTACAGCTTTGAGGCGGGTAGGCAAGATGCCTTGCTTCATGATATATACTATAGTAGAGTCTGCCCTGCGTTGTGAAAGCGCAAGATTTCGGGCATCATCGCCTACCGCATCAGTATGCGAGCCAAGCTCTACTATCAGTTGGGGATTGTCTTTCAAAAAGACCACAAACTTATCTAATTCGTTTGCCGCATCAAGGCGAATATCTGCTTTTCCAAAGTCAAAGTTAATCTCTATCTCGTAGGCAAGGTCTGTTACGACTATCTTGTCGAGGATTATTTTCACATAGAGCGTGGTATCTGTCAAAGGTTTGGTTAGGAGTTCGGGCGAAAGTCCCTTGCCTGCGGTGGTATATTCGAGTTCGGTCTTCAGGTAGTCGTTGCCTGCGCTGGCTATAAGTACATAGTCTTCAGGAAACTCTACCAAGAAAGGTTTTATCTTGCCTGCCTCGTCTGTAGTGAAGTCGTTTAGTTTTTTACCTTTTTTGAGTTCTTCGCCTTCGTGGAATTGGACTTTAGCGTTTGCAAGGGGTGTGGCTTGTTTGGTAGAGTCTGAAGGGTCTTTGCCCACCACTTCTATAGCAAGGAAGTAGCGTACAAGTTTCTTATCGGGCGTTTTGTCTTCTACAATATAGATGTCGTCATCGCCTTTTCCACCTTCTCTGTTAGAAGCAAAAAAACCTTTTTCAGTTTTTTTGTCCCATACCAGCCCGAAGTCATCTGCGGTAGAGTTGATAGGCACGCCCAGATTCTTGATGGTGGTTTGTCCTTTTACGCGGACTGCTTCAAAGAGGTCAAGCCCGCCCACGCTTGGGTGTCCATCAGACGCAAAATACAAATTGCCTGCTTCGGAGATGAACGGAAAAAGGTCGTTGCCTGCGGTGTTGATTTCCTTGCCTGCGTTGCGTACATTCGTGAACTTGCCTCCCTTGATGTCTGCTACCCATATATCAATGCCCCCATATCCGCCCGAACGATTCGAGGCAAAGTATAGCCTTTTGCCATCAGGCGATACAGAGGGGCAGGAAGTCCACGCATTTTCTTTACTTCCACGCAGTAGTTCGTTGCCTTCTTCAAGCAATTTTTGGTTGATATTGACAGGGTATTGCATGATTTCGGGTTCGCTCCAGCCGTTGGGTGTGCGCCTGCTGATGTAAAGGTCGACTTCGTTTCCACCGCCTTTTTTTGCACCTGCTTGGCTACTGCGCGAGAATATCACAAAGCTACCATCATGCGCAAAGGCGGTACAGGCTTCGTTGGTATTTTCTTTGTTGATTTTGTCTGTGAATGTTTCGAGGTTGCCCTTGCCTGCCCATGCTTCGCTTAGGCTGGTAGCATATACACCCGCAAACCCTGTATTCGTACCGTCATAAATGCCTGTTTTTCGCGTGGCACTTACCAAGAGCTTTTCGCCTTGCATCATGGGCGCGAACTCTCCTGCGGGGGAGTTCAGTCCCTCTACATTTGATACTTCAAAGTAGGTTTTTGTCTTCAGAATGTCTTGTACTTTGGTGGCATTTTCGGTTTCGAGCTTTGCCAATTTTACAAAGGCGGTGTTGGTGCCTGTTTTAGCATACCTGTCAAATTGTGCTTTTGCCTCGTCTGCTTTGCCATTTACTTTGAGGGCGTGTCCATAATAGAAGCGCACTTTGTCATCACTACTGCCTGCATCTATGGCGGATTTGTAATAGGCTTCAGCCTCTTTCAAGTTATTTGAAAGGCGATAAGACTCTCCTAAATAGGTATTCAAGGCAACTTTGTTGCTTGATTTTTCGAGGGCAGTTTTAAAAAGTGGAATCGCTTTGGCGTATTCAGCTTGCTCAAAATGTTTTATAGCACGCTTGTAGGGTGTTGAGCAACTCACACACAAGGCAGTCATAGCTATCAAAAAAAGTTTTTTCATGGTTTGGATTAGGGCTGATGATGGAATTACGATTTTAGATTTATGGTTTACGATTTTTAGTATTTTACTAAAACCTATCGCATAGCCATTCTGTAAGAATCCCCTGTTACGATTTTGCGCGGTGCTAAAGGGATTATAGATGCTTACAGCATAGCTCATTCTTGGGTAGTTTCCGCAATAACTT
>JAAFJK010000002.1 GCA_013298105.1 Cytophagales bacterium | reverse complement strand
CAACACCGCAAACTCTGAAAGCAACGAATTGAAAATCCGAAAACGCTCTTGATTGTCTTGTATATAATCCAAACTGCAATAAGGCGTATTATTTTCAGAATCTTTGATAACCGCATGGCGATGCGAGAACGTACCGCGCTCTACATCTTGCCCTGAAAGGCGCACTATTTTGCCTTCACAAAGAATAGAACCGTAGGCAAGTAATTCAGCCGAAGCCCAATCCAAACGCTTATCTTCAAAAAACATACGTTTACGGTCTTCTATCAATTTTGCAATTTGTTTAATGGGTTTGAAACCCGCAGGCACATGACTCAATGCCTTGCCTACTGCATCAAGCAATTCTTGTGATATACCCGTTTCAGGCGATTTATCAAAATCACTTGGTTGTGCATGGCGAAGCTTTTGCCATTCCTCCTCCAGTTTATGGATTTTATATACTACTTCTTTTTGTTTTACCACATTGAGGCGTTCTTGCAAAAGCGCACGAAAATCCTCGTCCATTTTCTTAGCAATGTTCGGGTCTTTGCCTCTTTCGCTGAGTACTTTTGCATAAACCTCCCTTACGTTAGGGTGATTGGCTATTTTGTTGTATAAGAAAGGTTGCGTAAATTTAGGCTCATCACTTTCGTTGTGTCCATGCCTACGATAGCAAACCATATCTATAAAAATATCACGATTAAATTTCTCTCTAAACTCTGCCGCAAGTTTACAAGCATAAACTACTGCTTCAGGGTCATCACCATTCACATGAAGCACAGGCGAATCCGTAACTTTGGCAATATCGGTACAATAAATACTCGAACGAGCATCTTCAAAATCAGTCGTAAAACCTACCTGATTATTGATTACAAAATGTATTGTACCACCTGTAGCATAACCCTTGAGTTTTGACATTTGGATAAGCTCATAAATGATGCCTTGCCCCGCTACAGCCGCATCTCCATGTATGATGATGGGCAATATTTTGTCTGCATTTCCATGATGCAAAGCCTCACAATTAGCGCGTACATACCCCTCTACCACTGCCCCCACTGCCTCAAGGTGTGAGGGATTGGGGGCAAGGTGCAAACTTACCTCCTTGCCTGACTTTGTAACAAAATCACTGGAATAGCCCATGTGATATTTTACATCTCCGTCCCCTATTTTCAAATCTTCTTCACTGGGCATTACCC
Source organism: Cytophagales bacterium (assembly GCA_013298105.1). Lineage (GTDB taxonomy): Bacteria > Bacteroidota > Bacteroidia > Cytophagales > Microscillaceae > RDXI01. The sequence continues at coordinate 994 of JAAFJK010000002.1, read as the reverse complement.
CTTCAAACTCATTAAAAACAGCCTCGTATGTTTTGCCCATCACATTCACAAGCACATTCAAGCGACCTCTATGTGCCATACCAATCACTACCTCCTTCACACCCAAATCGGCACTTCTTTGAATGATAGCATCAAGACCAGCAATCGTGCTTTCGCCTCCTTCGAGAGAAAATCGTTTTTGACCAATATATTTAGTATGCAAAAAATTCTCGAATACTACTGCCTCATTCAATTTGGATAAAATGTGTTTTTGTTCTTCATCGCTGGGCAGGAAAGTTACTTCTGAAGCCTCATTTTTTTTCTTAAACCAAGCTATAATCTCAGGTTCACGAATATACATATACTCAAAACCTATATGTCCTGTATAAACATATTTAAGGCGTTCCACTATCTCACGCAAAGTAGCTGGCTTACCAAAAAGCGAATGACCACTTTGAAAAACCTTATCCATGTCTTCTTCCGTAAGCGCAAAATGTTCAAGGTCAAGTAAAGCCCTTCTATCCTTTCTTTGGCGTATAGGATTAGTCTGTGCAAGCAAATGACCGCGCCCACGATAGGCAAATATAAGGTCTCTACATTTAGTTTCTTTGTATTGATTAGGCGCGTGAGCATCTAAAGTGTTTACTGCACCATTTGTGCTATGTCCATTAGCATTGAATTTATTAGAAAATTCAAATCCTTCAAAAAAACGTTGCCAACTCGCATCTACCGAAGCATGGTTTTGAAGATATTGGTAATACAAATCATCAATATACGCAGCGTGTGCGTTTGAGATATATGAATATTTATCCATTTGAATAGATTAGTTTTAGAAAGTTTTACCTCGTGCGCAAAATTACATATTTTTTTGAAAGGAATGTTTTTTCTTTTACTTTTTCTTTTGTTTTTATAAATAAAAAAGAGGCAAGTAGTTTTTTAACTACTTACCTCCTATATAACAAAATCTGGCATCGACCTACTCTCCCACGTTTGACCGCAGTACCATTGGCGCAGA
>JAAFJK010000292.1 GCA_013298105.1 Cytophagales bacterium | reverse complement strand
GCTTTTTATAGTATTTTTGATTGTCTGCTCCTCCGAACTGGTCTTGGAATCCGTCTGAAAAGATGTAATAAATATCGCCTTCTTCATAATCTATAGTATGTGTATCGTATTTCTTTTTGGTATATTGATTGCTACCTATCGGAAATTTTGAACCATGTATTTGATAAATTTCTCCCTTACGCACATAATAAAGTGGGTGATGCGCCCCCGCAAAATGCAGTTTTTGGCTATCCTCATCAAAAATAATCATAGCCAAGTCCATGCCATCATTGATGCTTTGTTTTTGGAGTTTCATCATGAGCTTTCTATCCAAAAGCGAAAGAATCTTGCCTGCAATTTTTACTTTGTTTTCGTTGATGATTTCATCTAAAAGCGAGCTACCAAGTACAGTCATAAATGCGCCCGGTATGCCATGCCCTGTGCAGTCGCCTGCTACTATGATTTTAAAAAAACTTGTACGGTGGTCTTGTCCTGGCAACGTTACAGAGCTTTTTACTTCTGAGTACCAATAAAAATCACCTGAAACTATGTCGCGTGGTTGCAGGAACAAAAAGCTGTCTTTGAAATTAGAAGTAATGGCTTCTTTATTTCCCAAAATAGCTTGTTGAATACGGCTGGCATAGTTGATACTTGCAGTCATGTTTTTGTTTTTCTCCTCAATGATAAACGTTTTGCGTTGAATTTCGTCTTTTTGAAGGGCTAAGGCTTGGGTGCGTTCAGCTACTTTCTTCTCGAGCGTTTCGGTAAGTTCTTCTACAGTGCTGAAGGATTTTGCCAATCGGATAGAGAGTACAAAGGACTGCGTAAAGATAAAAAACAACAGCCCATAAGACGCATAAAAACCTGTTTTGATGACGTGCGCATCATACAAAATGTCGTTGATGACTGCCATAAAAAATACCGAAGAACCTATCAAAAAAAACCTTGCTACAGCGCGGTCTTGGTAAGCGGCTTGCATGAGGGCGTACATGATATACACACCCGCAAAGCTCATGAATATTTTGGCAATCAGTTGTGTTTCAGAGAAAATAGCGGGTGGCGTAACCAACACCAAAAGAAATAAAACCCCACAAAATATTTGAATGACAAGTAATGCGCGTTTATCAAAGTTTTCGGGATAGACTGCCCGAAAAAACATCACATAAAACGGAAAACCTACATAGACTGTAACATATTCCATCAAAAAAGCGACTTCCCAACCCACATCAGGAAAAAGATGTAACAAATACCGCTCATTCGTGATAAGTGTCCTGATACCAAACAGTAGCCCCACCACAAAAAAGTACAAAGCCGAGCGGTCTTTGCGCCTAAGCAGATAAATACCCAAATGATAGATAGCCATGATAAAAAAGCTACCCGCCATGATTAAATCTACTGCCACTCTGCGGTCGCGGCTTTGCTTGATAGTAGCCGATACGCCCAATTCTATAGATTGTCTGATGCCTCCTGTGCTGTCATGAAAGTTTGAAACGTGCAATACTAACTCTACGTCTTGGGTAGAAAAGTCGGGCAACTTTACCACTACAGGGAGCATATAAGGGCGCACTTCGTCATGCGTCTTGCCTACCTTGCCTGCGCTGGAGATAAGTTTGCCGTTCGCAAAAAGCTGATAGGCTGTGCCAATGGTAAGGATTTTGAGAGAGAGGTCGGGGCGTTTGGCAGGAAGTTTTAGCGATAGGCGATACGAAGCAAAGCCCTTGCCTGCCAGCCGTTGTTGTTTGATTTTGTGGCGTGTCCAAGAGGAGGGAACTTGTATATAATAAGTCGTATCGGTGGATATGTCAATATTTTCTTTCAAGAAATTTTGCCAATAAAACTCCCATGTACCATCAAGTGAGAGTGTGGCATTTTTTTCAAAATCCCACTTGCTTATATCCAATACGCCATTTTTTGCTTGGGGTGCAAGATTTTTGGGGGCGCAGGCTCCCAAAAAAGCTACCAAGCAAATAAGCCAGAGGCGGGCAGCAGACATGAAATATTTTTTTTTCAATCCCACAAAACAGATATAAGGCTAAATAATGATAAAAAGTAAACTAAAACCATACCACTTGCAATAATACATAGTTATTTTGTAATTTTACGAAAAAAAATAATTTTCTCTTGATTCTACAAAAATGGATATGTGGTTGATACTTTTGGCGGGCAGTTTGGTGGCTGTTTCAAATGCGCTTTTGGGGTGCTGGTTGGTGCTTCGCAAAAGTGTACTTGTGGGTGATGCCATCTCTCATGCGGTCTTGCCAGGCATTGTACTTGCCTACTGGATTACGCAAAGCAGAGGCAATACGTATATGCTTATAGGCGCAAGCATAGTGGGCATACTGATAACGTGGCTGATAGAGTTACTGCAAAGCAAAGCGACCATGCAACAAGATGCGGCAATTGGACTTTCTTTCACGTTTCTTTTTGCGCTGGGCGTGGTGATGGTGGCGTGGATAGGCGACAAGGTGGACTTAGACCAAGACTGTGTACTGTATGGTGATTTGGCTTATATCCCGCTCGATACGCGCCCACTTTGGCAACTTGGCGGACTTTTTGTGGGTGTTTGTACGTTTTTGTATGTAGCGCACAAGGGACTTTGGGTTACGACTTTTGATGCCACTTACAGCGCGAGTATTGGGATTAGTACGGCTTTTTGGCACTACGCGCTGATGGGGGCAGTATCGTTTAGTACAGTTTTTTCTTTTGAAGCGGTGGGGGCGGTTTTGGTAGTCGCTTTTTTGGTAGTGCCTGCGGCTACTGCCTATCTTTTGACAGAAAATCTCCGCAAGATGCTTTTTTTGTCGGTTATTTTCGCGTTGTTGTCTGTCTTTGGAGGCTACGCGCTGGGCGTTTGGTGGAATACTTCGCTGGCAGGTAGTATGGCTACTGTATTGGGCGTGGAGTTTATGTTGGCGTTTGGTTATCTTCGGTTAACTAATGGTCAGTCTTAGTTAAATGTTCGTTTTTTTTCGGTTGGCAATCCGCTTGCGGTTGTCAATCCGAAAAAAAGACCGCGAACAAGTAAGAAAGACTGACCACTAATCCACCCATAGCAAATGCAAGCATAAGAAATAAATAAAGTAATGTTTGTATTTTCATAATGTTTTAATTATCAAATACTTAATCTAAAAAATCCTTAAACCCGTTCCCTGCAAACCCGCAAACCCATTCCCTTTTTTATACCCCTTTCCAAATTGGTTTTCTTTTTTCTATAAAGGCTTGCATACCTTCTTGTGCGTCTGCGGTTTGGGCAGTTTGTTCAAAAAGAGCCTTGAGATAGGCTTGGCGGTCGCTGTCGGCTATATTGCGCATCTCGTCATAGCTTTGTAGCCCTATCCTGATAGCGGCAGGAGAGTTTTCAAAAAGTTCTTCTAAGAGTGTTGCGGTGGTTTTGTATATATCTTCCTTGCCTACCAAGTGCGTGATAAGTCCCCATCTGTGCGCTTCTTCCGCGCTTACAGTGCGCCCACGCATACACCAATCCAATACAGTGCGGGCAGGCAAGTGTTGCAAAAGCATAGACATAACCTGAAAAGGATACAATCCGCGCTTGACTTCGGGCAATCCCAACCTTGCCTGCCCAGTCGCTACTATATAATGCGCACTTCCCAAAAGCAACAAGCCACCCGCATAAACGGGTGCATCTACTTCGGCTATGATGGGTTTGTGGACTTGGCGCAAAAGCTCGGCTATCACTACTTCGTGGGCAGGCAAGGGTATGGTTGAGTCAGTGGGTTCTTCTTGCCCTTTCATGGCTTTCAAGTCCATACCTGCACACCATACATCGCCCTCTGCCCTGAATACTACCGCCCAAATGTCGGGGGTATAGTGTGCGTAAGCAAGGGCAAAAGCATATTCGCGTATCATAGTGGGCGACATGGCATTTTTGGCTTTTGGTCTTGCCAAAGTGATGATGAGCGTATGCAACTCAATGGCTACTTTGATGTGTGCAAAAGTGTGGATAGGCAAGTCTTGTACTTGCTGAAGTGTATAGAGATTCATGAGGTTTGAAGTGAGAGGTTTGAAATACGAACTTCACAAAGATAACTTATTTCTTGAAATTCGCGGTCTTTTTTTCGGATTGACAACCGCAAGCGGATTGCCAACCGAAAAAAAACGAACATTTAACTAAGGAACGAGTAGAAAATAAAGTGATAAAGATTTTGTGCGATATTTTGGGCTTAGACGAGGCGCAATAGAAGCGCAAAGCGGTGTTTTGTAATGAATATTGCAACAAAGTATAAGCACAAAAGATTAACAAAATTAGCAAGTTATTTTTTACTCGTTCCTAAGACTGACCACTACATTTTTAATCTCCACAAAAATTGTCAGACAACCGCTTTTTTCTTGAAAAAAGCGCGGGACATTCTACCTTCTTACCATTTGTTGCTCGCGGTGCGCGTCCAATTTCAAGAATATAAACAGCAAGATTGTAAATGCCCAAAGCGAAGAACCACCATAACTGATGTACGGAAGCGGAATCCCCACGACAGGAAACAGTCCTATAGTCATCGAGATATTGATGGCAAAGTGAAAAAACAATATAGAAGCTACTGAATACCCATAAATACGCGCAAACTTGTCATTTTGTCGCTCTGCAAGCGTAATCAGTCGCCCAAACAAAAGCATATACAGCACTATCAAGCCCACACTGCCCAGCCAACCATACTCCTCGCCTACAGTACAAAATATGAAGTCTGTACTCTGTTCGGGGACATATTTTAGCTTGGTTTGTGTGCCTTCGAGAAAGCCCTTGCCTGCCCAACCACCCGAACCGATGGCTATCAAGGATTGCTCAAGATTGTAGCGCACATTTTTTGCATTGGGGTCTGCATCTTCGTCCAAAAGCACCAAAATACGCTCTTTTTGGTGTTTTTTCAGGACATTCGTAAAGACATATTTTGCACTAAAGATATAAAAGACCAAGACACAAGAAGCGACAAGGGTATAACCAATAAATCTATAGTTGCGTTTGGACTGTAGAATCAAAAACAGCGTAACTATCAAAATCGGTATAACCAAATACATCAGGTTGTCGACCGCCAATGAAAGCACAAACAATATTATCATCAAAATCCCGCCAAAAAGCAACCAAGAAGGCATTTGTCCCTCTCTGTATAGCACCAAAATAAACGCACCAAAGACCATAGCCGAGCCTGCATCTCCTTGCAAAAGAATAAGGAGGGTAGGCAAGCCCAATATCAAACCCAAAAAAAGGTAATGCTCACGCGAGTTTTGGCGTGCCAAAGGACTACTTAAGTATTTTGCAAGTGAGAGTGCCGTAATAAGTTTGGCAAACTCGGTAGGCTGCAACTTGAAGGCACCTATTTCTATCCACGCGCTGTTGCCATTTACTTCTTTGGCTACTATCAGCACCACCAAAAGCAAGAATATAATAACCAAAAAGAATAAATAGGCATACGTATCATAAAACTGGTAATCCAACGCCAAAATAATGATAATCAATACTATAGAAGTACCTATCCAAATGAGTTGGCGCGTAGAGTTCATCGAAAAAGCAAACATGGGCTTTGTGCCGCCTATGTCATACACAGCCGCGAATATATTGAACCAACCAAAGGCTACCAAACAAATATAAAAAAAAACACTCCAGGCATCAAGCCCGCTTTGTATTTTAGCTTTTGACATATAGAATTTACGATTTTGGAGTTAGGATTTACGCCTGATGGTCTAAAAAATGAAGGTGTGCCGCATCATTTACAGTGTCCAAAAACCAGCCTTGTTCTTTGAGATGAAAAACAGTGAGGGACGTATTCTCGAGATTGATTTTCCAGGTCATGGCGGGTGCAGAGTCCAAGATATGCCTGATGATAGATTTTATCACGATGCCATGTGCAAAAACCGCCACACAGTCTGTAGGTTTCCACGTTTTTGAGAGAATATGCTCAGAGAGATATTGCCACGCACGTTGTTCTACATCTTTTTGTGATTCGCCTTTGGGTGGCGTAAACTCCCAAGGGTTTTGATTGATAAGCGCGATAGTTTCGGGTGTATAGATTTCTGCTCGCAGTTTGCCTGTCCATTCGCCTTGCGATATTTCGACAAGCGTATCTGTATATTTGATTTCAGACAAATCTCTTGAGATGGCTTGGCAGGCAAGTTGGGCAGTATGCGAAGCGCGAACAGCCGTCGAGCTATGCACTTCTGCAAAAACCATGTTGTCTTTTTTCAGTCTTTCGCCAAGTGCTTGAGCTTGTTTGATGCCTTTGGGTGTGAGAGGTACTTCGTTTACTTGTCCACCTACCAAATGTAACTGGGTGTTGGCTTGGCTCTCAGCGTGGCGTATCAGAAAAAGGCGCATATACAGAATTTTTATAAATATCTGCAAAAATACAACTAAGAAATGAAAAATAACAGATTGTTAGACAATATTAAAAATATAGGTTCTTAGAAAGTTATTTCGAAGCCTTGCCTGCCCATACAGTGCGTAGCGGGCAGGCAAGGACATTTTTAAGCCTCTTTTTCTTTCTCCTTTGGCGGTTCAGGCAAATCTTCCTGCCCCAAATTGCCGATAATCAATCGATTGCTTCGGTCGTAGCTAAAATAACTCCACATCCAGCTCATCAGTACGAGAAACCTGTTTTTGAAGCCCACAATAGACATCAAATGCACAAACATCCACACAAACCACGCAAAAAAGCCTTGAAACTTGAATTTGCCCATATCTACCACTGCCCTGTTGCGCCCTACAGTCGCCATGCTTCCCTTGTCTTTGTAATGGAAGGCTTTGAGGGGCTTGTGGGCAAGGATATTTTTGATATTTTTGGCTAATATGTTGGCTTGTTGCATAGCGGGAGGCGCGAGCTGTGGGTGTCCGTTAGGCGTTTCAGTCGTGATGACTGCGCCTATATCTCCTATAGCAAATATATCTTCAAAACCTTCTACTTGTAGGAAAGGATTGACTTTCAAGCGATTGCCACGCACTATTGACTCTTTGGGCAATCCATCTAAGGGCTTGGCAGTAACCCCTGCCGCCCATATCAAGGTTTTGGTACGCATTTTTGTTCCGTCCAAAAAAGTAGCTTCTTCGCCATTGTAGGCAGTGATACGGTTTTTGATATGGATTTTTACACCCATTTTCTCCAAAAACTCTTGGGATTTCTTGCCTGCCTCGTCCGACATTACGCCAAGCAATCTATCGCCACTTTCTACTACGTGGATATCCATTTCCAATAAATCCAATTCAGGATAATCTTTCGGAAAAATCCTGTTTTTCAGTTCTGCAAGTGCGCCTGCTATCTCTACACCTGTAGGACCTCCGCCCACGATGATATAATCCATGTAAGCGTTGCGGGTTTCGTCATCTGGGGCGAGTAGCGCGAGTTCAAAATTTTTGATAATGCGATTGCGGAGTGCTACTGCATCTTGTATGGTTTTGAGGCTAAATGAATGTTTGGCGATGTCTTGCATACCATGAAAGTTCGTGATAGTGCCTGTGGCGAGTACCAAATAATCATAATGCAACGCGCCCACCGAAGTTTGGACATATTTTTCTTGAGTATTTACGCTCAATACTTCCCCCAATCGAAAATAAAAATTACGTTGTTTGCCAAATTTTTTTCTAAAAGGATAGACTATAGAAGTAGTTTCCAAGCCAGAAGTTGCCACTTGATACAGCAACGGCTGGAAAGTATGGTGGTTATTTTTGTCAAAAAGTACGACTTGCACATCTACAGAGCGCAGGGCTTTCACAAGTTCCAAGCCTCCAAAACCTCCGCCTACTACTATCACTCGTGGTTTTCCCACGTCAGGAATGCGCGTATCTACAAAATTTGCGTTCATGTTTACTTAATTTTTACAAGATAATATAGCAAAGTTCATGCTTTTTTGTGGTTTTACCTAAAAATTTTGAAAATATATACTAAATCATTGTTCGTTTTCGTTTTAAGGCATATTCAATTTTACGAATCAATACAATGCAAAAAATCTTTTTATCTTTATTTTTTGTGGCTTTCTTAGCCATTTTTTCTGCACAAAATGCCACAGCACAACGCACGCTTACTGGCAAAGTAGTGGACAAAAAAAACGCGCCTATAGTGGGCGCAGGTGTAGTATTGAAAGGTACTACTACAGGTACAATCACAGATGGAAGTGGCAATTTTAGCCTTGCCGCTGACAATATCAACGTAGTAGTCGTTACCTTTGCTACCGAAACACAAGAATTGGCTATCAAACCTGCCGACAAAAACGTACAAATCCAATTCAAAAGCACTTTGAAACAACTCCAAAAAGATTTGGACAAGCTCAACAAAGGCAAAGGAAAGGTAAAGAAAAGATGAACAGACGCGCTTTCCTATTACAAGCCTCCTCGCTCGCGCTTTTGCCTTTAGTTTATTGCAAGGGAGTGAGCGAAAAAACGGATTTTCCTATCACTGTCCACAATGATATGCACACAGGACACGCCCTCATGCGGGCTATGCCTCAGCAAAGTGATAAGGTGCTGAAGACCGATGTCCTCATCATAGGAGGTGGCATAGCAGGATTAAGCGCGGCGGTAGCGGTAGGCAAGGGGCGGGATTTTTTGGTTTGCGAACTCTCCGACAGGTGGGGAGGTACATCAAGCGCACTTGCCTACCAAAACCTATCTATAGCACAAGGTGCGCACTACGAACTACAATATCCCGCCTATTTTGACGAAGAACTGCTCGGTTTTTGGGAAGATTTGGGCGTAATCTCTTACAATCAAACTATCGCACATTGGGAGTTTCAAGACAAACAATACCTCATAGCAGGCGAGAAGGAAGGGCGCACTTGGAACGGCAAGCAATACCGCGAAGATGTATTGCCTGAGAGTGAAGAAGCAAAGGCTTTTTTAGCGCATATCGAGAAGCATTTTTTGGGAAAAATAAAACTTCCTACACGCCTTATCGCCCCCGAACTCCACTATTTGAATACACTTTCGTTTGAGGCGTATTTGCAAAAGCACTTGCCTGCCCTCACACCCGAACTTTTACGCGCCATTGATTATCAGATGTTAGACGACTATGGAGGCGTTTCTAAACAAATATCAGCCCTTGCAGGGGTGTATTATTATGGGGCAAGACCTTATACAGCAGAGGAAAATATCGTTTTTTCGCCCCCACAGGGCAATTTTTATTTTGTCGAGAAATTGCTTGCGCACTTGCCTACCGAAGCCCTCTTGCGTCAGCGACTTGCCTACCGCATTTCTATCACCAAAACACATCTGAATGTAGAAGTGCTGAATGTCCAAACACAGACTATAGAAACGATACAAGCCAAAAGCCTGATTTATGCAGGGCAAAAACACGCTTTGAAGCATATTTTTCCGAAGGATTATCCGCTTTTTCAAGATACAGCGCGTGCGCCTTGGATGGTTGTGAATGTGGTCTTGAGCAAAGCATTGGAAAAGCCTATTTTTTGGCAAAATGAAATAGTAAAAGACAATATATCATTCTTGGGTTTTGTCAATTCAGCCGCCCAAAGTGAGGGCGCGGGCAGGCAAGTGCTAAGTGCTTATTTTTGCTTTAAGCCTGAAGACCGCGACAAGCTCGCTGATGTAGAAGCCCAAAAAACTTATTGGACGAACTACACGCTCCACGAAATAGCCGATTATTACAAAATATCCGAAAAGTCTTTGCAGGACAATGTAGAGGCGGTTTTTATACAAGTCATGGGACACGCGATGGCGATTCCTACACCCACTTTCCTTTGGCGAAATGCCAACAA
>JAAFJK010000253.1 GCA_013298105.1 Cytophagales bacterium | reverse complement strand
CTGTTATGGCATTTACTTCGACAAGGTCGCGGATTTTTGTCCATTGATAACCAGTAAGGGGCTCATACTTACGCACTTTGAAGTTGTAAGTTTTTTTTATAAATTACCATAATATTTCTAATAAAAAGCGTAAAATTAGCACATTATTTTGATATTTTCACAATAGTATTACTTTCTAAACACACTCTAATGCAGTAGAATCGAGGGGCAACTGAGTAGGTTGTGCATAGCCCATCTGCCCCAAAAAGAAGAAGAAAAACAGCCAAAAGACAGATAGTAGGTGCAGTTTTTTCATAAGTGTCATATTTCCGCCTCCAAACTACTACAAAAAAGTAAAACTTGCAAAAAATATTGTAAAAAAACAACAATCTCCAAAATTGTGTGAACTTTTGGGCGTGGGTAGGCAAGGTAGTTGTAAGTTTGAGGCTCGAGAACTTGCCTACAAAACCTCATGCAATACACTCGTGATTTTCTTGTCTTTCGCAGTCATATTCAGTCCTAAAAGATGAATTTCCTTGCCTGCCTGTAGGTAAGGCGTGGCATAACCATTGTCTTTGATTTGCTTGATAGCCGATTCTGCTGATTCGTTCAGCTTGAACTCCAAGATGTAAATCGCGTGTTCAAAGAAAATAACCGCATCTGCCCTGCCTTTGGCTTGACTTACCTCTGCCCGAATGTCTATGCCCATCAGTTGCAAAGTGATGAATACAAGGGAGTGATAATATGACTCTTTGTTTTCAATAAAAATCTGGTAGGGAATACTTGCAAAAATAACATTGAAAATCTCCACAAATTCTTCCATGTTGCCTTCGCGAAGTGCATTGGTAAGTTTGTATGCACGCGGTTTTACATCACTCAGCTGATAGTTACGGCTGTATTCCATGAACAAATATTGCAATAGCGCGTCCCGCACTTCTTTGTTTGGGTAGGCAAGGGTATAAATCGGCAAATCATCTTGATAACGAATATTTTTGATAGTGATATAGCCTGTTTGAAAAAGCAATGCCTTCCAATCAATATTTTCAATGGAAGTAGAAGAAAGTCCAAACTGCTCTACCTCCAAACTATCAAAATCATACTCAAAATTTTGGTGCAAGAGTTTAGTCAAAAAAGTGGGCGTGCCTGTGTCAAACCAATAGTTGTAGAAACTTTTGGCACTACAAAAACTCATGAAAGAAAACGGATTATACACATACGTTTGGTTATCCCACGTATAGCCATTGTACCATTTTTTCACTTTGGGCATCAGTTCTTCAATCGTTATTTCCCTGCGTTTGGCAACTTCTTCTAAATGAAATTTAAAATAATGCTCCAATTCTTCTTCAGTATAGCCCAACATTCCCGCAAAATCTTCTTCCAAAGTAATGTCTTTCAAATGGTTCAAATCCGAAAAAACCGACATTTTGCTAAAGCGCGAAACCCCTGTCAGAAAACAAAAACGAATATGCTCACCCATAGCTTTGATGACTCCATAAAAATTTTTGAGGGCTTTGCGATTCTTTTCCGCTTGCGACATCTTGTCCAAAAAATCATGGATGGGTTTATCGTATTCATCTATCAAAATTACTACATTTTTGCCCTTTTTTTCTTTTACTTTTTTGATAAGGTCTTTAAATAATACTTTTGGGTTCTTACCTTGTATGACAACGCCTAAATCCTCTGCCTTAGACGTTAAATCTTCCATCAGAGAATAATGTAAAGTTTGGTCATGACAGTCTAAGAGGCTCATGTCAAAAAACAAGATAGGGTAAGTTTCCCAATCCGTTATTTTATCAGCTATCCAAAGACCTTCAAACAAATCTTTCCTGCCCTGAAAAAAGGCTTTCAAGGTACTCAAAAGCAAGGACTTTCCAAACCTGCGTGGGCGCGAAAGAAAATAACAATCACTTTCCGTAACAAGTTTGTGAACGAATTTTGTTTTATCTACATACAGCGTATCTTTTCGGCGAATACGCTCAAAGGATTGAACGCCTATAGGCAAGACTTTCATAACAGAGATGTATTTTTTCGCAAATATACATTTTTTCTTGCAAAATATGTTCCATAGACAACTTACAAAATTTCAAGCAAATAACTCGTGATTTTCTTGTCTTTCGCAGTCATATTCAGTCCAAGTAGATGAATTTCCTTGCCTGCCTGTAGGTAAGGCGTGGCATAACCATTGTCTTTGATTTGCTTGATAGCCGCTTCTGCCGATTCGTTCAGCTTGAACTCCAAGATGTAAATCGCGTGTTCGAAGAAAATAACCGCATCTGCCCTGCCTTTGGCTTGACTTACCTCTGCGCGAATGTCTATGCCCATCAGTTGCAAAGTGATGAATACAAGGGAGTGATAATATGACTCTTTGTTTTCAATAAAAATCTGGTAGGGAATACTTGCAAAAATAACATTGAAAATCTCCACAAATTCTTCCATGTTGCCTTCGCGAAGTGCATTGGTAAGTTTGTATGCACGCGGTTTTACATCACTCAGCTGATAGTTACGGCTGTATTCCATGAACAAATATTGCAATAGCGCGTCCCGCACTTCTTTGTTTGGGTAGGCAAGGGTATAAATCGGCAAATCATCTTGATAACGAATGTTTTTGATAGTAATATAGCCCGTTTGAAAAAGCAAGGCTTTCCAATCAATATTTTCAATGGAAGTAGAAGAAAGTCCAAACTGCTCGACCTCCAAACTATCAAAATCACACTCAAAATTTTGGTGCAAAAGTTTAGTCAAAAAAGTCGGCGTGCCTGTATCAAACCAATAGTTGTAAAAACTTTTGGCACTACAAAAACTCATGAACGAGAATGGATTATAGACATACGTTTGGTTATCCCAAGTATAGCCATTGTACCATTTTTTTACTTTAGGCATCAGTTCTTCAAGCGTTATTTCCCTGCGTTTAGCTACCTCTTCTAAATGAAATTTAAAATAATGCTCCAATTCTTCTTCAGTATAGCCCAACATTCCCGCAAAATCTTCTTCCAAAGTAATGTCTTTCAAATGATTCAAATCCGAAAAAACAGACATTTTGCTAAAGCGCGAAACCCCTGTCAAAAAGCAAAAACGAATATGCTCACCCATAGCTTTGATGACTCCATAAAAATTCTTAAGGCTTTTACGATTTTTTTCCGCTTGCGACATCTTGTCCAAAAAATCATGAATGGGTTTATCATATTCATCTATCAAAATCACTACATTTCTGCCTGTTTTTTCTTTCACTTTTTTGATGAGGTCGTTAAATAATGTTTTTGGATTTTTGCCTTGTATGACAACGCCAAAATCCTCTGCCTTAGACGTTAAATCTTCCATCAAAGAATAATGTAAAGTTTGGTCATGACAGTCTAAGAGGCTCATGTCAAAAAACAAGATAGGGTAAGTTTCCCAATCCGTTATTTTGTCTTCTATCCAAAGACCTTCAAATAAATCTTTCCTGCCCTGAAAAAAGGCTTTTAAGGTACTCAAAAGCAAGGACTTTCCAAACCTGCGTGGGCGCGACAGGAAGTAGTATTGTGAAGGAGAAGTTACGAGATTGTGTACATAAGGCGTTTTATCTACATAAATGCCGTTGCTCTCTATAAGATTTGAAAAAGATTGCTGACCTATAGCTAAACCTTTCATAGTTTTTTAGTTTTTTGCAAATATACACCTTTCCTGCGAAATATGTTCCATAGACAACTTACAAAACCTCAAGCAAATAACTCGTGATTTTCTTGTCTTTCGCAGTCATATTCAAACCCAAAAGTAGGTAAGGCGTGGCATAACCTTTGTTAGATAGCCGCTTCTGCTGATTTGTTTAAAGTGAATGATAAGAGGTTTTATAAAAATACAAACAAAATCAAGAAAAAGTGAAACAAGATTGGAGAAAATTGGGTAACTTTGCATAAATAAATAATGTGAATGTATGAAAACTTTTGAAAAGTGGAAAACAGAAGAAGTAGAACGTACTTTTGGTATTAAGTTTTTGCGTAAAATGCCTTTGATGAATGATTGGCTTGATTTTGCGCAATCACTTACTGCTGAAGAAGAAAAAATAGCCGAAAAACAGCGTTCACTTTTACAAGAATTTGCCGACTTTTGGAATGAGGAAGACATGAAAATGTTTTTTATCTCTCCTATTTTGCAATTAGTTGATTTCTATGCACTTGATAAATATCGCGCTTTTATGGAAGCTACTTTTGAGGCAAATCTCACAGATGCACAAGGCAATCCTTGTACGCTTCGAGGGAGAGTAGAAATGGTAGTCGCTACAGGGAAACAAGACCCACAAATACCTTTCTTTTTCCTCAATGAATACAAAGCACAGCGCAAAGTCATTGCAGACCCCAAAGGGCAACTTTTAAGTGCTATGCTCGCGGCACAAGCCAAAAACAATGGTTTGAACTTGCCTATATATGGTATGTATAATATTGGGCAACTTTGTTTTTTTGTAATTTTGGCAGGCAAGGAATATGTTACAAGCAAAGCGTTTGATGCAACTGACAAAGATGAGCTTAAAAAAATCATCAATATGCTTCAATACGTGAAAGCGCACATAGAGCGAAATGTATAAAGTATCTTACCTACCTTTTTACAGCTCAAAAATAGAGCCGTACCATACATATTGTTCCGTTGCCTACCACACTTTCTATCCACAATTTCGCGCCCATTTCTTCAGCGCGTTCTTGTAGATTTTTTAGCCCATAATGCCCTTCTTTTTGCTTGCCTACCGCTACATCAAAGCCAATGCCATTGTCTTGCAACGTAATATGAAATTCGCCTTGTGTCGTTTCCTCAAATATGACCTGAATTTCTGTAGCTTGACTGTGCTTTATGGCGTTTTGAAATGCCTCTTGCAAAATCCGAAAAAGATGCAAAGCATGGGTAGGCGAGAGCAAATGCGCTGTAGGCAAGTTTTGCTTGAACGAAACGGTAGGCAAGTTTGCCTCTTCCGCAAACGTACCCGCGTATTTTTTGAATCGTAAAAACAGCTCAGTGCTTGTGATGCTTTCTTTTTGAATTGCCCAAATGCTTTCACGCAAATTGCGCATAGTTTCTTGTGTAAAGAGTTGCAAATTCTGTAGGCGTATATTCTCTGTTTCGCTTGACATATTGTCCAAAGTCCGCAAAATATAACTCAACTGCGCTCCCACGTTGTCGTGCAAATCACGTGAAATGCGCTGTCTTTCGAGCTGTATTTTGTGTTCCACTTCCATTTGCCTGATGCGCCTTTGGTAGCTTTGTTTAAGAAAATACCTCACTATCCAAACCGTAAGCCCCACCAGTACCGCCGCAGAAAACACCCAAAACCACACCTGCGCCCAGATAGGCGTGGCTATCTCAAATACAAAAGTTTGTGTTTTGGAGGCTTGGTCTTGAGCATTTTTGAAATATACTTTTAGGACATAGCTCCCAAAAGACAAGTCTTGAAAAACAAGACGCATATCTATAGTTTTGCCTTTTCGCTTGTCTGTAGGCGTTTCCAATTCATAATAAAGTACATTCTGTCCCTCGTCTATAAAGCTCAAACTTGCAAAATGAAACACAATGCTTCGCTCTTGTGAGCTAAACAAAAACGGTTTATTGGGCATTATTTTACGCTTCGTAGGCAAGGCGAGGGTTTCTAAAAGCACCAAAGCCTGTAGATTGGGGGCAGGCAAGGCGAGTGTACGTGTGTCTAAAATTACCACACCCTTATTGGTAGCTAAATAAATATGTTGAAGCGAGTCGACATAAATTGCTTTATTGATTTTCATATCCTTATCAGGCAAGGTCAAGAATCCTCCCAATTTCTGCCACCTCTTTTCATCAGAAGCCAATACGTGCAAATGTGCATCAGTGAGTGCGAAAAGGCTTGCCTGCTGTTCAAAAATCAACACCGCCTGCTTACCTACCAAACCCGACTCCTCACCAAAAGGGTAGAGGGTAAGCGGGGATAGGGCATTTCCCATGTTTTCCTGTTTTCCTGTTTCCCTGTTTCCCTTTGTTATCCCCTTTTCTGTCCCAAACCAAAGCGCACCATTTTTTTGTTCAAAAATAGCCTGCACATCTGCACCCAAAAGCCCCTCTTTGGGCGTGAAATGTGTGAGTTGTTGGTTCGCGTCTATCCTGTGTGCGCCATACTCATGCGTAAACCACCAAAGCCCGCGTGAAGTATGCGCAAAACGCTCTGTCATGGTGCCTGTCTGAGCATAATGCGCCTGAAATACAGGTTGAAGCGTATCTTTTACCCATGTCATTGTAGCGGTTCCAAAAGTGCCTACATATACCTTGCCTGCCCAGTCCGCCACATCTGATGTACCCACTGTGTAATGTATTTTTTGTCTTACCTGCCCTTGCCTACCCAACACAAAAAAATTATCGAAACTTCCTGCCCAAAAGCTATTTTTATCTTTGGGGACAATGGTGCGCAGATTGTTTTCCGCTAAAATCAAAGGTGAAACACGATTTTGTACGATTTTCTGTAAACCTGCATTATGCGCTACCCACATAGCTTGCCTGCCTGTAGGCAAGATACAATGTATAGTTTGATTTTCTAAACCACTCAAAAAGTGTTGTATGTATTGGGCGCGAATCTTCTGCACGCCTCCCCCAAAAGTAGAAATCCAAATATTTCTTTCCTTGTCCTCAAAAATTTGCTGAATGTGGCTGTTGCTCAAGCCCTGTTTTTCTGTCAAATGAATCAGCGTATCAGGTGTTTTGTAATACAGTCCTTTGTGTGTACCCAAGAGATACCGGAAAGGCTTTTCTTCCAAAATATAACACGCACTGACGTTGTTGAACATAAAAATACTGTCTTTTAGTATTTTTTCCTTGCCTTTTTGGATAAATAACTGTGTTTTTCCATTCAAAAAATTTTGTAATTCATAGTTTTTATTCACAGTCATATTGGAATAAAGTCCTTTTTCTTTATCTGAAAGATACACTTCTTGCAAGTCTGTTTTTATTTCTGTATAGCTTACTTTTTCAGGGGTAGGCAAGATTTGGTAGTTTTTTACAACTGTGTACTCGTCTGTGTTTTTGGTATAGATATTCTTTGTAGTTAAGCGCAAAATGCCTTTTTTATCTTCTGCCTCATTTAAAAAATGAAAGCCATCAGTTTGATTTTTTTCATTGGGCAAAACAGGATAAAATTTTCCTCCGTCAAATCTATATACGCCTACTTTGTATATGATTATCCATAATGTGCCGTTGGGGGCTTCTCTTATTTTGAAAATCATACTCTTGGGCAAGCCATGTTCTTTGTTGAAAGTCAAAAACTCGCGCCCATCATAACGCGAAAGACCTTTATCAGTGGCAAACCACATAAATCCCTTACTATCTTGAAATACATCAAAGACATAATCACTCGCTAAACCTTGTTTAGTCGTATAGTTTTGAAAAATAAAAGGCGTTTGTGCGTGCAGGGCAGGCAAATAAACAATATGCAATACAAAAATAAGTAGAGAAAAACGCACAAATTCAAAAATGCAAGTAACAGATGATACCGCAAATATACATTTTTTTCTTCAAAAAAAGGTTCTTCGAAAGTTATTGTGGAGGTTCCCACCACGCATTAGCCATGCTGTGCGCCTCTGTTTGCCACTTTAGCACCGCACTTATGCTAAACAGGGGATTCTTACAGAATGGCTATCCAGTGGTTTTTATAAATCCCGCAATAACTTTTTAAGAACCCAAAAAAACTAATTTCCCTTTTGAGGCTTGGGCTGGGGCTATCGCACCAAATAAGCGGTTTTTATGTAATACAAACATTCTTGTTTGTGCGCCGCAAGGCGAAAAACTGTTACTTTTAACTACATTTTGATAAAACAACTTGTTTTTGGCTCACAAACAAGCATGTTTGTG
>JAAFJK010000324.1 GCA_013298105.1 Cytophagales bacterium | reverse complement strand
GAAGTAAAAATCCTTTCTACTGCTACAGAAGACCAGTAATTGTACCATCTATTCAAGGCATAATCTTTCGACTGTTCATGCCCTTGCCTGCCCGCGAAGGACTGCTCGATGTACGCCAACAAGTCCTCAAAATACAAAAAATCATAGATAAAATGTGTGATTTTATCGCCTGCATTGTCTTGTTTTTTGTGCCAAGTATAGGGAAAAGCCCAGCGTTTTTTGAGTTCGGTTTCTATCTGATGCAGGGAGGCAAGCTGATAATCCATCAAGAGAGGTGCGAGGGTTGAAGTGCGAGGGTAGAATCTACTTTCTTATTTTTAGCACGCGGAGGACAATTTCGTTATCCGTATGCTAAATTTTATCGGTTGTCTAACAATTTTTGTGGTAGTTTTTTTTGCTCAATAGGATAGGGTTTAAAACCCTATCCTATTGAGCAAAAAAGGCGTTTCTTAAATCCGAACTTGCTCAAAAAATGTTTTTCCACAAAAATTGTCAGACAACCATTTTATCAAGAAAATAGCTTTAAAAATTGTTTGAAGAACCATGTTTTTTCTGCTGTGCCAAAGTAGGTAAGGACTTGGTCTGCGGTACTTGTGAGGTCTTGAATCTCGCCCACTACTTGCCTGTAGAGTTTCATGTCTTGGCTTTTTTCATCTCCTTCAAGCCCTGTGATAAGTCCGTCCAGCGCACGTCTTAGCGGGTCGAGTTCACGTTTTTTACGTTCTCTGATGATACACTGCACGACTGTAAAAATATCTTTTTCAGCCACAAAATATTCTTTCCTATCGCCTTGTTTGAGTTCTTTGCGTACAAGTCCCCAAGCTATGAGTTCGCGGGTATTCATGTTTGTATTGCCTCGTGATACACTCAGCTTCTCCATCACGTCTTCGGTACTCAATGACTCAGGAGAAAGCAACAAAAGCGCGTGAATCTGCGCCATAGTTCTGTTGATGCCCCAATTTGTACCGAGCGTTCCCCATGTTTGAATAAATTGTTCTTTAGCTTCAGTGAGTTGCATAAACAGACAGTATATAAATTTGTGGGTGCAAAGATAGCTTTTTTCTTCGAAAAAAGCGCAACATAGCAAACGAAACAAAGACAGCTTTTTTCTTCGAAAAAAGCGCAACATAGCAAACGAAACAAAGACAGCTTTTTTCTTCGAAAAAAGCGCAACATAGCAAACGAAACAAAGACAGCTTTTTTCTTCGAAAAAAGCGCAACTTTGAATTTGTGGTAAAAATAACATTTGGTATCTTCCAAACGCCTTCAACCAAACAAAAATCGTAACTATTTAGCCCCCAGCCCCAAAGAGGAGTTTTTGTGTAAGTTTGGATTTAAACTTGCCTACCAAAACACTAAAATAGCCGAAAATTGGAGATAATTCTCCCCTTTGGGGCTGGGGGCTAAATAATTACCAAAAATCAAATATTTAATTTCAAAAAAACTACTCAAGGCAACTTTTTTGCCCAAAAATAGGTCTTACCCATAATAGTAACAAAAACAAAATAAATTATGTGTGGAATTGTAGCTTACACTGGTTATCGTGATGCCTATCCAATCCTTATCAAAGGCTTAAAAAGACTCGAATATCGCGGTTATGACAGCGCGGGAGTAGCACTACTCAATGGTTCGCTGAACGTATATAAGAAGAAAGGCAAGGTGTCTGACCTTGAAGATAGCATAGGTGCGAAAATGCCTTCTGGCACTATTGGCGTAGGACATACGCGCTGGGCAACGCATGGCGAACCCAATGACGCAAACGCACACCCACACTACTCAGCAAGTGGTAATCTTGCACTGATACACAATGGCATCATAGAAAACTACAACGTCATCAAACAGGATTTAGTCCAAAAAGGCTACACCTTCAAAAGCGAAACGGATTCGGAAGTGCTTGTAAACTTTATTGAGGACATTCAAAAACAGGCAAAATGCTCTCTGCCCGAAGCAGTGCGCCTCGCACTTCAGAAAGTAGTAGGCGCGTATGCGATTGTGCTTATCTCTGAAAAAAATCCGCGCCAACTCATTGCGGCACGCAAAGGTAGCCCGCTCGTGATAGGCATAGGCAAGGGCGAATACTTCATAGCTTCTGACGCTACGCCCATCATAGAATATACGAACGAAGTCGTCTATCTCGATGATTTTGAAATAGCTATCATCGAAAACGATACACTTGCCATCAAAAACTTAGATGCTATTACCATTCAGCCTTATATCCAAACGCTTGACCTCGAACTCGAAGCCATCGAGAAAGGTGGTTATGAGCATTTTATGCTCAAAGAAATCTTTGAACAACCCAAATCTGTAGCAGATGCTTTGCGCGGGCGCGTAAATAGCAAACAAGGTACTTTGCAACTTGGTGGACTGATAGAATATATTAACAAACTCACGACTGCCGACCGCGCCATTTTTGTAGCCTGTGGCACATCTTGGCACGCCGCGCTGGTAGCTGAATATTTATTTGAGGAACTTACGCGCATACCTGTAGAAGTAGAATATGCTTCTGAATTTCGCTATCGTAATCCTATCATCAAAGAAGGCGACATCGTGGTTGCTATCTCTCAATCAGGAGAAACTGCCGATACTTTAGCCGCCATCGAGCTTGCCAAATCCAAAGGCGCGATAATTTTGGGCGTTTGCAATGTAGTAGGCTCGTCTATCCCACGTGCTACCCACGCGGGGGCATACATTCACGCAGGTCCCGAAATAGGCGTAGCAAGTACCAAAGCCTTCACAGGACAAGTATCTGTATTGGCGATGATGGCACTACACATAGCCCACCGCAAAGGCACTATCAAAGAAAGTCTATTCCGCGAGATGCTGGTAGAGCTGGAAAATATCCCCCAAAAAATAGAAAAAGCCCTTACTACCAATGCCCAAATCCAAGAAATTTCTGCCCTTTTCAAAGATGCACACAATTTCTTGTATCTTGGCAGAGGTTTCAACTTTCCTGTAGCCCTCGAAGGTGCTTTGAAGCTGAAAGAAATCTCGTATATACACGCTGAAGGCTATCCTGCTGCAGAGATGAAGCATGGTCCTATCGCGCTGATAGACGAAGCTATGCCCGTAGTTTTTATTGCTACCAATGACAGTAGTTATGAAAAAATAATTTCCAATATCCAAGAAGTGAAGGCAAGGAAGGGGAAAGTGATAGCCATAGTAACTGAAGGCGACAAACTTATTTCCAAAATGGCAGACTATACTATAGAGATTCCAGCTTGCCACGAGGCACTTGTGCCACTTTTGGCGGTCATACCTTTGCAGTTGCTTTCCTACCATATCGCAGTGATGCGTGGTTGTAATGTCGACCAGCCCCGCAATCTTGCCAAATCTGTAACAGTAGAATAAATAATATACCTTGCCTGCCTATACAGATATATAGGCAGGTTAAAATCATAACTCAATCTATATGAAAAATATTTGGCAATATGATATTCAAACAAACCCCATCTACAAAGGCAAAATAATTGCGGTGGTGGATTATAAGATATACGATTTTGCTGACTCTTATGAAGAACTCGCAGAACGGCTCAAAGATAAATCTATCCAATATTATACTTTCCATGTCCCCAAAAATATAGGAAGTGTGCGCATACTTAGCTTGAAAATAAAAAGTTTGAAAAATAACCTTTGGATACCCACTTATCCTGTATATTTCCCTACTTTGGATAAGAAAGGAGGCAAAGAGGCATTTTTGGTAGATAGTGGCGCAGATATTTCATTGGTAACTTATGCCTTTGGAAAAAGATTGGGTTTTGAGCGCACAACACAAGATGTGGTACTAAGAGCGCAGGGAGTAGGTAGTACAATAGAATATTTAATGAAAAAAGTAACAATCACTATAGAAGGAATTACTTTTGATAATCACTTTGCTTGGGTACAAGATGAGCGTATTGAGGATATGATACTTGGGCGTGAAATAGTTTTTGATAGATTTGATATTACTTTTAAGCAAGCCGAAGAAAGTGTCATTTTTGAGCCAAGAAATGACATTATTTAAAAACCTTGCCTGCCCGCTATGTATGTGGGCAGGCAAGGTGTTTTATGCGTACTTCAAACTTCATACCTCAAACCTCCCTTGCCTGCCCGCTATGTATGTGGGCAGGCAAGGTGTTTTATGCGTACCTCAAACCTACCTTGCCTACATTAAAAAAAAAAAGAAGTTATGCACAAAAATTACAGTAAAAAGTTATATTTGCGAACTTTTAATGTTTTAATATGATGCAAAGGCGTTACCGTGTTTTACTTTTTTTGAGTTGTTTATTAGTAACACTGTTATTTGTGTTGGGAAGTGTTTTGTATTCAATATATCAAAACAATCAAAGGAATCACGTCTTTACGACCGAACTCACGCGCAAAGAACAAGTCAAAGGGCGCGTAATATATCTTGACGAGGCACTGACTATGTCTGCTTTGATGTTTGCTTCTACAGGCAATGTCATTTGGGAAAAACGCTACAACGATTTGGTAACACAGCTGGACTCTACACTCGCTACTGCCAAAAAATTATCTCCCAATGCTTTTCAAAGCAAAGCCATTATCCAAACTGACAGTGCAAACCAAATTTTGATTGCATTGGAAACACGCGCTTTTGAATTGGCAAAAAAACAAAAAAACGACACTGCCTACCAAATCTTAACCAGCCCTGCTTACAAAGAAAACAAACAAATATACAGTCATGGCATGGCAAAACTGAGTCATGCCATAGATGATATTACACAAAAAAATTATGCGGCACTGGAGCGGAGTATTTTATTTGATGCGCTGTATGTGGGGGTGATAGCGGCTCTTTTTTTGATAACCTTTGTAGCACTCATGCGGATAATGTGGAAGCAACAAAATTTGCGTTTTTCGCTGGAGCAAAAAAATCAAGCATTGGTAGCCAATGCGGAAGAACTCCGCCAAAATGTAGAAGAAATAGCCACCCAACGTGATGCTTTGCAAATCCTTTCTGATACTTTGAATAAACGCAATGACGCGCTCTCACTCATCAGAAATCAGCTACAAGACATCAACCAAGAACTTGATGCCAAAATGGGAGCGATTGACAAGACAGTCGGCTACATGGAACTCAGTTTGGACAAAACTATACTGCGCGTAAACGACAAATTGGCGCATTGGCTTGGTTACAAACCAGAAGAAATAACAGGTACACTCCACGAAACATTGGTAGGCAAGGAATATGTCCAATCACAAGAATATGCAGAATTTTGGGAGGGGTTGATGGCAGGCAAAACTTTTTCCAAAGAATATATGCGCATAGCGCAGAATGGCAGTAAAGTTTGGCTGTATGCCTCTTATTGCCCTGTATTCAATGCTTCAGGCGAGCTTGTCCGTATCTTAAAATTAGCCGTAAATATCACACGCAACATAGAACAAACCCAAAAAATAGCGGCTTCTGAAGAAGAATTAAAACAAAACCTTGAGGAGTTGCAGGCTACTCAGGATAAGTTGCAAGAAAAGAATGCACAAATACAGCGCATTTTTGATGGCGTACCTGCTATGATTTATGAGTTTGTGCTTACTCCCGAAGGCAAGATGTATTGCCCCTTGGTAAGTCAAGGCTCAAGAGAAATCTATGGATTGCCGCCAGAAGCTATCATGGCAGATGCTATGATACTTATCCAGGCGCTTGTGGCAGAAGATATGCCTTATTTTCAACAAAGTGTGGCTGAATCAGCCAAAAATCTCACTGTTTGGCAGGCAGATGTGCGCATCAATCTGCATGGAAAAGCCATGTGGATTCGCGGACATTCCAAACCCATCAGATTGGCTGATGGAAGTACCATGTGGTCAGGGATTATCCAAGATGTTACAAAAATTAAGTTGATAGAAAATGAAATCAAAGAAAAAAATGAAACCTTGATAGCCAACCAACAAGAGCTGGAAGCTATGGTTATGCAACTTTACAACACGCAAGAAAAATTAACCGCACAAAATGAAAATCTTGTAGAATCACAACAAAAAGAGCGTGATGCCAACGAAATATTCAAGGTACTGTTTGATCACTCCACTGATGCACACTTACTTTTTGATGGCTCAGGCATCACAGACTGCAATTATGCCACTGTAAAACTACTCGGCTATCCTTCAAAAGAAGCCCTTTTAGCCTTGCACCCTGCGGTGCTATCGCCTGAATATCAGCCTGATGGACGCACTTCATCAGAAAAATCTAAAGAAATGGACGCATTGACAAAAGAGAAAGGTTTTCATAGGTTTGAATGGATACATCGAAAAGCGGACGGGACGGACTTTCCTGTGGAGGTTACACTGAATCCTGTGCAAATAAAAGACAAAGATACGATTTTGGTAGTTTGGCACGACCTTACCGAAATAAAAGAAAAAGAAAATGCCCTCAAACAAAGCCTTCAAGACCTCCACGAAACACAAGAGCAACTGATACACAATGAAAAGATGGCTTCTTTGGGACAGTTGGTGGCAAGTGTGGCGCATGAAATCAATACACCTTTGGGGGCTATCCGTTCTTCGGTACAAACAAATAATACGTATTTGACAAAAATCTTAGAAAACTTGCCTGCCTTCATGCTGGCTTTGACTGAGGAGGAGCGCATAGGTTTTATGCAACTTATAGCGGCTATCTCTGGAGCAAAGGCTGTTACACTCTCTACCCGAGAAAAACGCCAAAAACGCAACCAAATCATAGAAAATTTAGAGGCTGAAGGCGTTGGACAGGCGTATGAGATAGCAGACTTTATAGTAGAGCTTGGGGTAAATATCGACTTATTTATGGAGAGTGATTTGCGGAAATCCGCTCGGTTTTATGAAATCGTGCAAATGTTGGATCAAATCGCTACTGTCCAATTAAGCAATCAAAATATTGACACAGCCGTCGAGCGAGCTTCTAAAATTATTTTCGCTCTCAAGAACTTTTCAAGACAAGACCATACAGACGAAAAGAAGAACACAAATATCAATGAAAGCCTCGATACAGTTCTGACACTTTACCAAAACCAAATCAGGTACGGCATTGAGGTAAGTCGTCATTTTGTGGAATTGCCTGAAGTCCCTTGCTACCAAGACGAAATCATACAAGTTTGGACTAATCTTGTGCATAATGCCATACAAGCTATGCAAAACAAAGGCGTGCTTACGATAACTACCCACCAACAAAATGACAAAATCACAGTAAGCATACAAGATACTGGAGGAGGAATAGCCCCAGAGATTCAAGACAAGATATTCAATGCCTTCTTTACTACCAAAAAATTAGGCGAAGGAAGCGGACTTGGGCTGGATATTGTGCGCAAAATAGTAGAAAAACACGCAGGCAAGATTTGGTTCGAAACGGAGATAGGCAAGGGAACTACTTTTTTTGTGGAGATTCCTGTGCAATAAAAAAACTTACCTGCCCACAGTACGCAGGCAGGCAAGATAGATTTTATTGCTTTATGACGGTTTTGGTCTGGGTATAAGAGCCATTCTGAAACACCGCGCGGACATAGTAATTGCCTCCTGCAAAGTTTAGCCCAAAATCTTCTGTAGTGGCGTACCTTTGTACTTCTTGAGGCGGATTTTTGACTTTGAAGTAAGAATGACCTTCTCTAACGTTGCCATTGCTGAACGTGAATTTGTATTTCAGCAATTTCCTGCCTGCTTGCGCATAACTTACCTGCAAAGGCGTGTTCCAAGCGACTGTCTGCCAACCTTGCCCATTGTCTGTGTCTATTTGCAAGGTGCTTATTTGGTTGCTTTGCAAACCATAATTGCTGTAGAGCAAATCGCTGCGAAACACAAACGAGAAATACAAACCCTCAAATTCTTCTGCCACAGGCGCGACCACAAAAGCCTCATGCGCTTGGTAAGGGCTTTGCGTTCTGTTTGCTACATCATAGAGTTGATTGTTTTGTTGGTAGAGCAGATTGCTTGTAAGGGCGTTGTCTTTTACGCTTGCATACTTGGCAGATAGCATAGTCAAGGCTATGCTGTTGTTGGGCAGGGAGACATAAGGCTTCATTTGCGCCTGCATGACAGACATGGTAGGCAAGGCATTGCTGCCAAAAACACGCATGGATTCTATAGAAGAATATGCCATCTGCCATTGCGTAGGCGAGATTTGATTGCTGTCTAAGCGTGTGCCAGCTACTTGGGAGGGGTGGAAAGCAGGATACCCAAACTCATGCAAAAATCCGTGTGGGACTTGTGCCTTGTCCAAAGGACTGATGATGTTGGTAATGGTACTTTTGTATTGGTCATAGAAGGCTATGCCTGAAGGGGTTTGTGCCTTAGCAGATGTCCCTAAAAACAAAAAGGACGCAGTAAGGGCAAGTGCGATGCAAATTTAACAAAAATAGAAATACAAAACATAATTGTTTTAGAAAAAATTGAATTTTTTTAGAAAGAAATATCGAAACGACCTTCTTTTGCCTCGATGGTAGTACCATCATTTTTTTGTAATTTGAACCAAAATTTACCTGAAATTATTTTTTGATTCATGTCAAATTTTGTAATTGTTAATAGTCCATCTGAAATAACATCATTGTCAGCACTATTAACTATTGGTTTATTTTTAGCAATATCCCAAAAATTACAAATACTACCTCCATTTAATGCTAACTTACCTATTGGATATTGTCCCATATTTTGAATACTTGCAGAAAAAAAACTAATTCTTTCATTTCTACCATTATCATTGTGATAGGCATACAATGTAAAATAAGTCCCATCGAACTGCACATACAGCGTATTGTTTCCCCATTCTTTTTGGCTGGGCTTCCAAGGCACGCCATTCAGGTAGCAACCGAAGGTGTCTTTTCCTTCTTGGGTTTCGGGCGGTAGGTCGGGTTCGGGTTCGGGTGGGTCGCGCCTACAGGCGGTAACGAGCATCAGCAGGAGAAGGCAAGCAAGAACAAAACTTGTTTTCAATGTGAAATTCATAATTTGTTGAAAAAAAATGTGAAAAATTTAGAAAGAGATATCAAATCTGCCTTCTGTAGCTTCATACTTGGCATCTCCTTTTTGTAGTTTGAACCAAAAGCGACCCGATACAAATTTTTTGTTTAAATCGAATTTAGTAATGGTAAGTACACCATCATCAACAACATCAGCGTCCATGCTCATTAATCTAATATTTTTATTTAAGTCCCAAAAATTAGCCCTATTATCAAAACCTAGACTTTTTTTTATAGGATATTCGCCTTCTCGTAAAGAACTAACTTTATCTGAAAAAAAATCAATCCTTTCAAATTTTTCGCCTTCATTATATTTTGCATACAGCGCAAAATAAGTCCCATCGAACTGCACATACAGCGTATTGTTTCCCCATTCTTTTTGGCTGGGCTTCCAAGGCACGCCATTCAGGTAGCAACCGAAGGTGTCTTTTCCTTCTTGGGTTTCGGGCGGTAGGTCGGGTTCAGGTTCGGGTGGGTCGCGCCTACAGGCGGTGGCGAGTATCAGTAGGAGAAGCCCCCAGCTCCAAAGGGAAAGCCCCCTAACCCCCAAAGGGGGAATAATAGAGGGAAAGCCCCCAGCCCCAGAGGGGAGTTTTAAGGGAATGATAGGTTTTTTCATGATTGAAAAAAGAGAGTGAAAAATGTATCATAAAGATAGTTTAAAAAAAGAAAAAACAGCGCGGGCTGTTTCGGTTTTTTTAGTCAGTGGTGGTAGGCAAGTTTTTTTAGCATGGTGTTGCGCCTTTGGCGAGAGGTCGCAGACCGAAAAACCTTTGCATTTCAGTTAGAAACTGAAACCAACGGATACTTAGATGAATGGGGGAAAATGGTAGAAAAACACGCAGGCAGGCTTTGGTTCTAATTTTTTTTTGTGGAGATTCCTGTGCAATAAAAAAACTTGCCTACCCACAGTACGCAGGCAGGCAAGTTTTTTTGTACTGCGGGCGGGAATCGAACCCGCACTCACCTTTCGGAAGAACAGGATTTTAAGTCCTGCGCGTCTACCTATTCCGCCACCACAGCATTTATTGGCTTCTCTATTTATAAGAAACATTTGTCAAGTAATTGACAAATGCGCCTTATTTTAAACAAAATGTGAGCGACAGATGAGGTTCGAACTCACGACCTCGACCTTGGCAAGGTCGCGCTCTACCAACTGAGCTACTATCGCGTTGAATTATGGTGCAAAGATAAGGCGTTATTTTTAAACCTCCAAATTTTTTTCAAAAAAAATAATATTTTTTTCTTGTTTTTTTTAGTCTTAATTTTAAAATGTTGTTTATCAATATTTTACAAAATTTATTTTTAGGTTACAAACACCTGTTTTTGCCTGCTCATTTGATAAAGTCTGAAAACAAGCCTATTTTTGCACTATGATACGCATGATACTCCGTTTTCTAAAACGTTTTTGGATACTCAACTTTTTTAGAAGAGTTGCCTACGCAAGTACTTACTTCAACAAAAAATACTTTCAAATACTTCGCTGGGGCTTTCAGTCGCGTGAATATGCGAATTATACCTACCATCTTGCGCCTGACAATGTGCTGTACCTGGCGCAAACTATAGCTGTAGCCACAGGCACACCCTATAAACAAATATTGGCTTATTTTGAAGAATTGGAGCAAGACACCGCCCTCAAAGACCATATCAGGCAAGTTACCCAAAGCACTACCGAAAGGCGATATGCAGACAAAGAAATCCGCTTTCACAAAAGATTGGGCTGGTATGCCTTTGTACGCTTGATGAAGCCACGCATAGTCATCGAAACAGGCATTGACAAAGGACTGGGAGGCGTTACGCTTTGTGCCGCTTTGCTGAAGAATAAGGCAGAAGGTTTTGAAGGGCAATATTTTGGGACAGACATCAATCCCGCTGCAGGCTATCTCTTGCAGGGCAGGTATGCGGAGGTAGGCAAGGTCTTGTACGGAGATTCAATAGAAAGCCTAAAGCGTTTTGAACAACCTATAGATTTATTCATCAATGACAGCGACCACTCCGCCCGCTACGAATATGAAGAATACCAAACCATCAAGGATAAACTTACTGAAAACGCTATCATCTTAGGCGACAACGCCCATGTAACAGATAGGCTCTCGGCTTTTTGTCAAGAAACAAACCGAAACTTCCTCTATTTTCAAGAAAAACCCCTGCATCATTGGTATCCTGGAGGAGGGATAGGCATTGGGTTCAGAGCGCGATTGAAATAAAAATACCTTGCCTACCCACGCAGGCAAGGTATTTTAAGATTTTAGGAATGAAAATAAAATAACATGATAATTTCACTCACGCGAAGCCACGCTGTA
>JAAFJK010000174.1:1158-3343 GCA_013298105.1 Cytophagales bacterium | reverse complement strand
ATGATAGCACTTTTTTTCCAAAGTGTATTTTAATGGATTGTTAAGGTTGCAGGATTTTTATTCTACTGCGCCTATTCTATTCCATCGGATATTCCTATCCTTGCCTACCGAAAACCAAATAAAAAACGCCTTACCTATCAAGTGGTCTTGTGGCACAAATCCCCAAAAGCGCGAGTCGGCAGAGTTATGAAAGTTATCGCCCAATACAAAAAAATAATCTTGCTGAAAAGTATAAGTATGTACTTGCCTACCCGCCACAACTTTGTGAGCATCACCATAAATTTCATAATCTTTGATAAGTTGCCCATAAAGCATCAGGTTGTGGGCAGAGAGCGTGATGGTCATACCTTTGCGTGGTACTACCAGTGCGCCAAAATTATCTTCATTCCAGCCGAGCGCAGTATTTTGAGGGAAAATACCTGTTTGGGATTGTTCTTTAGGTTGGTTTTGCAGAATAATCTCTGTTATTTCTGTACGTTTGCCAAGTGCTTGTACTTCAGCGCGGGTGGCATCTATGTAGTAGCCAAAGCCCTTGTCTGTTTTTACAGGTATTTGGTCTGGCAAGTCCATTTTTTTGGAACTTTGTATAAAATAGCGGTACTTTCGGGTGTGGATAGGCGCGGTTTGCTGTCCATTTATAAAAATCTTGCCTGCCTCTATCTGAAGCGTATCGCCTGCTATCGCTACACATCTTTTGATGTAGGGCGTGCGTAGTTCTATCGGGTAGGCAAGGTCTTTGGGATAGTTAAAAACCAATAAGTCGCCCCTTTTTACACTGCTGAGGGCAGGTAAGCGCGTAATGGGTAGGCGAGCGTGTGGAAAATCGACATAACTATTCCACGAAGTAAACCATATTTTACGAAACGTAAGCGGGAGCTGAAGCCAAGTATTCGGTGTACGTGCGCCATAGTGCCATTTACTTACTAAGATGAAGTCGCCCCGCCAAAGCGTTCCTTCCATAGAGGCACTCGGGATAAGATACGGCTCAAACACCAACCAACGAAAGCATATTGCCAGCAAAAATAGCCAAAACAAATCCTTCAGCCACCACCAACGCGAGCGAGGGGGCTTGACACAGGGAGTAGGTGTAGGATTTTCTTGCATATATTTCTGGGATTTTCTGACAATCAATCTCAGTCTATAGAAATGTATCTTGGTAGGTACGAAGTTTGAAATGTTGTATATCAAACTTCGTACTTCAAACCTCAAACCTCCTTAGCCATTTACTTTTTTGTAATCAGCCAAGAATTTCTCCAAGCCAATGTCTGTGAGCGGGTGTTTCAAAAGTCCTGTGATGACATTCAAGGGACAAGTAACGACATCTGCACCCAGTTCAGCACATTTTACAAGGTGCATCGTATGGCGGATAGAAGCGGCTAAGACTTCAGTATCGAAGGCATAGTTTTGGTAAATATCCACGATTTGCTCGATGAGCAAAAGCCCATCTGTGCTTGCATCATCAAGTCTGCCAATGAAAGGCGATACATAGCTTGCGCCTGCTTTGGCGGCTAAAAGTGCCTGCCCTGCCGAGAATACAAGCGTACAATTTGTGCGAATATCGCGGTCTGCAAAGTATTTGATAGCGCGGATACCTTCACGTATCATGGGGATTTTTACCACGATATTGGGGTGTAGCTCTGCCAATTCTTCGCCTTCGCGTATCATACCTGCATAGTCGGTAGCGATAACTTCCGCACTTACATCGCCATCTACTATATCACAGATAGCGACATAGTGCGCCAAGATATTGTTTTTGCCTTGTATGCCTTCTTTTGCCATCAGTGAGGGGTTAGTCGTAACGCCATCGAGTACGCCCAGTTCATGTGCTTCGCGGATTTCGGCAAGATTCGCAGTATCAATAAAAAATTTCATAAAAAACGCAAAAATTAAAAGTTTTGCAAAGGTAGGCAAGTTTTGTAAGAACACAAAAAGCCCCCTTCAAATTTGGAAGGGGGGCTTCTATTCATCAAAATACTTAAAAAATTTCCTGATACTTTGATAACGACTTTAAAGATTAGTAACGTTTTTGTGAATACTTTTAGCACGCGGATAACGCAGATTAAGCGGATTTTGACGGATTTTCTATATTTCAGAGATTAAAAAATCCGTTATCATCTGTAAAATCCGCGTTATCCGCGTGCCTCTTTCACAAATTAGTTATGTCGTTATCAAACTAACGGATTGT
>JAAFJK010000174.1:0-1148 GCA_013298105.1 Cytophagales bacterium | reverse complement strand
GTTAGGGGTATGTAGAAAAAAACTATGCTATTGTCCTGGCGGTACTACTTGTACTGTCTTATAAGCTGTAGGATTCAATGGAGGTAGTGTCGAGCCGTACTTAGCGTTGATGGCGGTTATCATTCCATTGGCTACTATAGCATTTCCTGCGGGTGTGAGGTGAATACCATCAAGGCTAAAAACACCACCAGAAATAAATGTAGTTCTGTAAACTATAGCAGGAAAAGGTGCGGGCATAGGTATAGTTATGCCAGTCGTATTTGCCACGTTCAAGGTAGGATTCACATCATACAAAGCTAAACCTCTTGCTGTGGCTTCGGCTGCAATGAGTGCATTGAAAGCATCTGTACTTGTTTTGATTTCTGCCTGTTCAGCTGTATCTAAAACAGAGGCATCTTTCAATGGATTGTTTGGGTGTAAACCATATGGGAAAGGCTGACCTGCGCCCACATTAGTTTTACCAAAATTGCCATAATCAGCCTGTGCACCTAACAAAAATAAATCATCATTAGTCGCAGGGCGAGGAGAACCACTTGCATCAATAAAGATATTTGTTACAGGATTCGCGCCTGCAGGTAATGCGGCATTAATGCTTGCAAGCAAAGATGTACGAGTAAGTGTCTTGAAATGTGGTGCTACTGTTACTTGCGGAATTGTAACCAATATACCTTTAGAAGCAATGCCTGTAATGCCATCTAACATACTTTTGTATAAAGTGGTAAAAGTGGTAATGTCAGTCATAGGCGCACCTGTGCCACCTGCAGTGGCATATCCCAACACATCATTGTTACCAAGCCACATAGAGAAAAAGGTAGCTCCTGTAGAATTCGCCAATACATAATCTCTGTAGTTACTAAGTGCGTTGGTGCCGCCAAGCAAACGCTCAAAATGCGAATTAAAAGCTACAGGATTACTAAATCCATAGCCTGCTGTTGCTACGTCTGCTATACGAATACCAGGTACACCAAAATTATTATTTGCTCCTATATGTTTTGCATATAGTGGAGTTGAGCCATTTGCACCTATAATTCCACCCATAAAACCTTGAGAAGTAGGTCCGAAAGGTTGTATGTTAGGTAAAGGCGCGGGAATATTTAGCAATCTCAAGTAGCCTGTGCCATCTTTTTGTGCCTCGCTGTAGAGTGGTT
>JAAFJK010000587.1 GCA_013298105.1 Cytophagales bacterium | reverse complement strand
CCTGATGGCACGTAAAAACTTTTTGACTCGTTTTGCTTTTTTTACTTCTATCCGCCAACGTATGTTTTTGGCGGGTGCGATAGTCGTGCTACTTTTTGGTATGGCACTTTGGGCGTTTCGCTCTACCACTATGCAAGCGAGGCAGAAGTTGCAAGAATCTATTTGGGTGTATGCACCTCTGCAAAATAATGCCCAAAAAATCTCTGTAGCCCTTGAGCAATACCACCAACTTGCCCAAGAACTTGCCTACCCTACCGATACCCTGCTACGAGGCGCAAAATGGACAAAAATCCAAAAACTTTGGAAAGATGCCATACAGCCCGCGATGGATACCATACGGAAACAAAATAAGCGTGTAAATTATTTGGCTTTGCAAGAGCTTTATAAGGATTTGCTTTTCAAATTGCGGAAGCATATCACTTATTTGCCCAAACTCCACAAGCAAGTTTTTCAGGGAACTTACCTTACCTACTTGCCTGCCCAAAGTACAGCACAAGGACACAAAAAACTGTACGTACATACGGACTTGCCTACCCTGATACCGATTTATATTTCTCCACAAACAAGCGAAATAAACGACTTGATAGCCGATTGTGATAGGAAAATTCACATTTTGCAGGCTACTCAAGATTTTGAAAATGACCATACGAATCTATTTAATTCTTGGATTTTTTGGGGTATTTGGGGAACTGGTGTGCTGCTTTGTTTGGCATGGCTTTGGCAGATACGGACTATGCACTATGAGGATATGCTACTTTTGCAAAACTTCCCGCGTACACTTGCCAAAG
Organism: Cytophagales bacterium; assembly: GCA_013298105.1. GTDB lineage: Bacteria > Bacteroidota > Bacteroidia > Cytophagales > Microscillaceae > RDXI01. The sequence continues at coordinate 2,288 of JAAFJK010000587.1, read as the reverse complement.
GCGATATTCCTAAGCCTGTAGAGCCACTGCTGGCAGAGCATAAGCCCCTTGCCTACACCCTGAACGCGCTCGTACAACCTTTTATTGACCTAAAATCTTTTGCCCAAAACATCAATAAAACGCAAGAAGAAGGTACTGATTTGAAACTTTTTGGGAACAGAGGTGAACTGGGCAAAGCCCTCTCCACTATGCGCGAAGAACTCTCCAAAGATGCCAAAGAAAATGAAATTCGAAATGTCATCAATACAGGTTTGGCAAAATTTGCGGATATTTTTGCAAAATACGGCAGTAATATTACCCAACTTTCTGATGGTTTTTTGGCTAATCTGGTGGGCTATCTGCAAGCCAATCAAGGTGGACTTTTCTTGCTCGAAACATCGGGTGGGCAGGCTTACCTTGAACTTAAGGCTTCATTTGCCTATAACCAAAAACGGTATTCTGAACGTATAGTAGAGGCTGGACAAGGCTTAATAGGGCAGGTTTGGAAAGAAGGCGAAACAACTTATATGCGCGAAGTTCCGCAATTTTATGTCAATATCACGTCAGGACTGGGCGAAGCAACGCCAAGCGCACTGTTGATAGTACCTTTGAAGGCAAATAATTATGTGCTGGGAGTGGTTGAAATAGCTTCTTTCCACGAAATACTGCCTTACGAACGTGAATTTGTGGAGAAAGTAGCCGAAAACATGGCGCAGGTTATCGCCAACAGTCAGCAAGCCGAACAAACGCGCTACCTTTTGCAAGAATCGCAAGCACTTGCGCAAAATTTGCAGGCAAGGGAGGCTGAATTGAAAGAAAAAATGGGTACGCTACAGCTTACACAACACAAAATGGAATCGGCACAGACTGAATTGGAAGAAAAAGAAAACAATCTTGAGGGGCTTATCAACAATACTTCACACGCCATTATCGCGTTTGACAATACCTACAAAATCACAGTCATCAATAAAGCCATGCGGCAGGCATATCTTGAGCAAGGGATATGGCTGGAGGTAGGCAAGGTGCTGATAGAAGAAATCTCACAAGCAGAACTTACAAAAAGAAACAAAGATTTTTTTCGTGTCCTTTCAGGCGAAAAATTTGTAACTCTTGAGCGCACTGAAAGGCACGCTCGCGCAGTTTACCATGAGCTACATTACAACCCGATTTTGAATGACGACAGGCAAGTCATAGGTGCGTCTATTTTTGTGGAAAATATCACGCAACAAAAAATGGCGGAAGTTTATCTAAAAGAAACTGAAGCCAACCTAAAATCACTTATCAACAATACCAAAGATGCTATCATGGCATTGGATAAAGATTGTAAAATATTGGTATTCAATGAAGTATATGCCCAGCAGTTCAAAGAACGTGGCTACAACATACAGCGTGGAAAATCCATATTTGATTACTTGCCTACCGAAAAGCACGAAGCGTGGAGAAGCTATTACGCCCGCACACTGGCAGGCGAACGCCTCGTAAAAGTGATAGACAGTGGCTCTTTTCCGAATAAAACCTATACTGAACATTGGTTTAATCCTATTTTTGAAGAGCAAGAAATCACAGGACTTTCTATTTTTGCGCATGACATTACGGAAACGCGCCGCGCCGAAATCCAAAGCAAGCAAATACTTCTCGAGTCACTCGAAGAAACTGAACGCCTAAAACAAGAAATTGCCAAATATCAAGCAGGGAACGTTTGACATTTATCATTTATCAAGGAATATTGAACAAGTGCAAAAGTGCGTTTTGATTCAATGAAGCATAAAAAAAGCCTACACCCAAAAGGTATAGGTTTTCTGCTCCTTATTGTAAAAACAAAAAATATTAACATTTAACTTTTTTATTTATAAATCATTGATAATAATACATTTAAATCTGGATAAATGTTCCCTGATAAATGTTCAATGCTCAATCACTACTTTCGTTACTTTCGCCTTGCCTGCCACTACAGTATGCAAGAAATATACACCTGCAGGCAAGGCGGTAGTGCGGACTTCAGTCTGCATACCACGCCAAACTTCTATGCCTTGCGCATTGAGTAAGTAGGCAGGCAAGTCGAGTTTATCTGAAATGATTTTGAAATTACCATTGTTTGGATTGGGATATACCACGACCTTGCCTGCCAAACCCTCTAAAAACACTACGGGTGAGTACGTAAACTTGCCATCAAAATCCACTTGTCGAAGCCTATAATAACTGTTGTATGGTTGTATGGTTGTATGATTGTAGGATTGTATGGTTGTGTGGTTGCCTGTACTTTCTACAAAAGCAATGGCTTTAAAATTTTGTGCATTATCGGAAACTTG
>JAAFJK010000430.1 GCA_013298105.1 Cytophagales bacterium | reverse complement strand
TTGCCTGCCTTTTTCAGTCGCCTACGTTCAGAATCATGCAACTTGCCTACGAAATCCTCCGCAAGCGCGAGATGATAGTTCAAATCTACCATCTGTGTAGTATAGCCTGTGAGGGCAGGCAAGGGCTTATAGTCGGGCGGAAGTTTAAGATAGATAGTTTTTGCGCCTTGTGTTCTAAGTTTTTCCATTGTCCAAGCCCAAAAACTTGCCTGCACTTCGGTAGATAAGGCATTGCCATACCAGCCCCCAAAAGTAGCACGAGGCGGATTGTAAGCCACTTTATCGTGTAGAAAAAATGGGGCAATTCCCTCTAACTTCCCTTCTTTTTGAATACTAAAAACATGGATATTTTCGCTTACCTGACCCAGATAGGCAGGCAAGGCAAATAGGCTCGGCACGTAGGCAAGGGGCGACTCTGTATATTCTTGGAGGGTAAGCTGACAAAACACAATGGATATTTACGAATTACAATTTACGAATTACGGTGGTCTGACGATTTTTGTGGAGGGAAAAAAAAGCGAAGGAACTCGTTGTGAATCAACAATTTGTGAGCGAACTACGCGATTTTGCGCTTCGCTCACAATGAAAAACTCAGCACTTCCACAAAAATTGTCAGACAACCGTTATTTTTTACTCCTTCCCAAGCAAATAATACGCTACTTTGATAACGACTTTAAAGATTAGTAGCGTTTTTGTGTATGCTTTTAGCACACGGATAACGCAGATTAAGCGGATTTTCACGGATTTTTTATATTTTAGAAATTAAAAAATCTGTTGTCATCTGTAAAATCCGCGTTATCCGCGTGCCTCTTTCACAAATTAATTATGTCGTTATCAAACTATAAGTGTATGAATACACACACCACAAAACTAAAAACTTTAAGATTCGTAAATTCCTTTAATCTATTTTCTGCTCTCTGAATACGACTACATAGATAGTTCTATCTGTTACTACACCAGAAGTTACAGTAATCTCGAGCGGTATTGTATCGCCTGCTTTATTCATACCTTTGATGAGTTGCGTTTTATTGACGTATGTACGGAGGTCTTCATTGGGATTTTCTAACAGTGTAAGAATTGACTTGCCTGCCATCTCCTCAAGCGTATAGCCAAAAAGATGCGTAGTAGCAGGATTGGACATCAAGACATTGAAATCCGCATCTACAGCCGAGATACTATTGACAGTCGCATTGAGGATAGCATTTACAATCGTTGTTTTTTCCAAAAGTTCAGCTTCTGCGCGTTTTCTACGCGATACATTACGGATACTGCCTACCATCTTGAGTGGGTTGCCTTCTGCATCTCTTTGGGTTTCGCCTGAAGCTGAGAACCACTCATATTCGTTTTTGGTAGTCAGTAGTCTATATTCTACCTGAAAATCTACTTCTCCTGTGCGGTCTGTAAGATGCTCATAGAGTGCGCGAAGCGTATCGGCGCGGTCGTCTGGGTGAATACGTGCGCTCCAGCTCACAAGTTTTTCGGGGAAGGGGTCGTGTTCGCCCAGTCCTATCAGTTCTTTGAACCGTTCAGACCACCACGCAGTGTTATCAGGGTTGAGTGGGTCTGTGGGCGATACATGAAGTTCCCATATACCTTCTTTGGTAGCTTGGGTAGCGAGCGCAAATCTTGAGAGGGCTTCGGTAAGGACTTGCTCATCGCGTTTGCGCTGTGTGATGTCGTGAATGATAGCCACATATACGGAGGTTTCACTGTCTTCAAAAAGCTGCAAATCCACCCAAACGTCATAATTTGTACCATTTTTGCGTTGCAAGGTAGCTTCAAATTCTATGTCCTTTTTCTCTTTAGTTTCCAAAGGCAACAGTACTGCTTTGAGCTTTTCGGTATCAAATCCTGCTAAAAGTTCATCTGCCGTAAGCAATTTTAATTCGCTTTGGTCATAGCCAAGATTTTCTGTGGCGCGTTCGTTTGCTTGTGTGATTTGGTAAGTTTTGCTATCAAATAGATATACTTCGCTGGTAGAGTTATCGAGGGCGTGTGCCGATATTTCGAGGTTCAATAGTTCGCGCTTACGCTCTGAAATATCTCTTGCAAACATGGACGCACCTATGACATTTTTGCTGTCATCTATGATAGGGTTATAGGCTATCTCAAACCATTGGGTTTTGCCTTGTAGCGTGATGTATTTTTCTTCTTCAATGAAGTAGTTTCCACCCAATGCCCTGTCCCAGCGCAGTTTATTGCGGAGGCGGTCTTGGTCATTGGCAAAGATATTCAACCAGTTATCGCCCATTTTGAACTTCATTTGGTATCTTTCTTGGATTTGCTCGTGGCTGATTTGGTTGGCGGCTACGACTTGGTAGCGCGTATCTATAGACACGATGCCCGCTCTTGCGCTATCGATGATGCCTTGTAGCTGTGTGATGACTTGGGCAAGTCGGATTTCTTTTTCACGAATCTCTACAGTACGATTTTCTACTTCGCGCTCAAGGTTTTTGCGGTATTCGTCCAGTTTGCGTTGGTTGCGCTCCATTTCCTCTTTAGTCTGGGCGAGTTCGTCCATACTTTGCACCATTTTAGCCTCTTGTTCTTGCATCTGTTTGGCGTAAGACTGCGTTTCTTCGAGGAGTTGCTTGGTATTTTCGCTATTTCGGAGGGTAGCAAGGGTAGAGGCAATGTTTTCTGCCATACGCTCAAGGAAGTCGAGTTCGTGCTTTTCAAAATAATTGAAAGAAGCCATCTCGATAGCTCCGAATACTTCTTCGTTTACTTTCAGTGGTATGATAAGAAGGCATTTTGGAGTGGCTTTGCCCAAGCCAGAGGTGATTTGGACATAATCTTGGGGAAGTTCGTCGAGGTATATCATGTTTTTTTCCATGACTGCCTGTCCCAGCAATCCCTGCCCTATGCCAAGTTTTTTCTGTTCATATTTGCGGCGATTGTAGGCAAAAGAGGCTTGTAAGTCAAGCGATTCTTCGTTTTCGTGCTTTGTAAGCAAGAAAAAACCACCTTGATTGGCATCAAGGTACTTGACTAAGTTGGAGATGATGCTATAGCAAAACTCCTCCATGTTTTTGTCTGTGATACGGAGCAAGTTACTAAAGAGCGTAAAGCCTTCATTCGCCCAATTTCGTTTGCTATCTTCTTCGGCTACGGCTTTCAAGCTATTACGCATACCTATCAAGGCATCGCCCAGCGTATCGTTTTCGCTGTTTATTTTGAACTCTGTTTCAAATTTTCCCTTACCTATTTGTTGCGCAAAGTCGGTGTATTGCGTAAAGCTGTACACGATTTGGTTCAAGCTGTCTGCCACTTCGCCTATTTCGTCTTTGCGGTTGTAGTTTACTTTGGCGGTTACGTCCCCATCAGCTACTTGTTTGGCGGTAGTGGATATATTTTTTAGTGGTGTGATAAAATAAGTGCCTATTACGAATGTACCCCCAATCAACACAAATAAATTCAACAAAAACGTTACAAAAAGTACGAACCGCAGGTAAGTTTGGCTATTTTCAAAACTTTCCTCGTACATTTCGCTGAGTTCGCGGTTTTTATTCAGCACTTCATCGCGGGAGGTTTTGGCAAGGTAATAATGCTGTTCTACTTCGGGGTTGGTTTGGGTAAAATAATTTACTACACTTTGGTTGGCATTGGCTTTTTTAAGACTGTCTTCTAAGGCAGTTTTGCGGGTTTTTTCTTTGTCCTTGTCTGTTTTCTTTTGGGTAGTATCTATTTTGATAGGATTGATGTCTTCTGGGATATTGTCTGTTTCATCTTCTATGGTAGCTACTGTATCTATTTGGATTTGCTTGTCAATGATGATTTGGAGATGCCTGCGGAGTTGTTTCCACGAATCTTCGAGGCTTTTGAGTTCGCTTGTTTTTTTGGTAGCACTTTCAGCGATTTTGGCTAATTTTTCGCCTACAGTCGCCTCGCCTCCATTTCGGAGGGCTTCAAGGTTCGCGCTGTATTTATTGATTTCCTTGTCTAAGGTAGTTTTGAGGTCTTTTTCCCCATTTTCTACGATAGATTTGGTGATGAGGTCAAGTTTTTCGATAAATTTCTCGTTCTCGCGTGATACTTGCACGAGTTGTCGGTCGTCTTGAGCCGCATTGTTGGCAATATCCGTAAGCAAGTAGTTCACTGCTACCAACGCTATGTTGATAATAAAGAACAGCCTTACGCGGGTTTTGATACTATTGAAGGATAACTTAAACATACCTAAGAGGTGGTTTTTTTTGGCATCAATCCTTGCCTGCCCACGTGGGGTAGCAAAGTTTGCCCAAAACTACAAACAAATTTGTAATTATCAAATCAATAAAAGTACCAACCTCTAAATTTCGCCAAAATTATCTGAAAGGCTTTGTAGAAACTGGACGTTTCGCTTCAGCCCATGTGCCTTAGTACGCGCTAAGGGGCTTTCTTTGAATACTTTTTGGAATATCTCAGCAGTGATTTCTTCCCAATCTTTTTTGCGCATATTCTGCAAAGTTTCTGAAGGCTCGAAGGCGGGTTCGTGGTGCGGGTGCGCAAATCGGTTCCAAGGGCAAACATCTTGGCAGACATCACACCCAAATATCCAGTCATTCCACTTGCCTGCCCACTCCTGCGGTATCTGTTCCTTGAGTTCTATCGTAAAGTAAGAGATGCACTTACTGCCATCTACTACGTATGGGCTTACTATAGCCTCTGTCGGGCAGGCATCTATACAGCGCGTACAAGTTCCACAAAAGTCGCCTATGGGCGTATCATATTCACATTCGACATCAATTATCAGCTCTGCAATAAAAAAGAAGCTACCCATTTGGCGGTTGATTAGATTGGAGTGCTTGCCTACCCAGCCGAGTCCAGCACGTTTTGCCCACGCTTTGTCGAGTACAGGTGCAGAATCTACAAAAGCCCGTCCACCTATCTCGCCTACTTCGGCTTGCAGGCAGGCAAGGAGTTGCTTAAGTTTGTCTTTGATGACGTGGTGATAGTCTTGTCCGTAGGCATATTTCGAGATTTGATAGTTGTCTTCGGTAGGCAAGGGCTGGGTAGGAAAGTAATTGTAGAGCAAAGAAACGACCGACTTTGCGCCTTCTACAAGCAGGCGCGGGTCGAGGCGTTTGTCAAAATGATTGCCCATATAGTGCATTTGCCCATGCATATTTTGGTTCAGCCATGCCTCGAGGCGCGGGGCTTCGTCTTCCAAAAATTCAGCTTTGGAGATGCCACAATACGCAAAACCGAGTGCTTGGCTTTGTGTCTTCAGGAGTTGGGTAAGGCGTGTCTTTTGCATAGTTTTTGGGGTTTTACAAACTTTCATCTAAAATCCATTGCAAAATTGCCAAAACGTCATGCGGACGCGCAAAACTAAGCGCGATATAGTTCGGGTCAATGTATAATTCCTTGCCTGCCAACTTCAAAAAGCACCACAAAAATCCTGTACTTACACAGCCATAGATAGCGGGTAGCGGATTTCCTTCGCGTTCATTGAATATTTGTGCGGCATACATTTCTGCACCACATTGCCCCCAGCCCTTCTCGATGCTGTCCCTTTTGGCTTCTACCAAACAAAAAACAGGGGCAGTAATATCGAGTTTGCGAGGTTCAATAGAAATAATAAAATCACAAAAGCCATTCAATTTTTGTGATTTATCTACATCAAATTCATATCCTGAAAAGGTACTAATTTTATCTACATTTTCTCTTTTGAGGTCTTTCAATACAGGCGCAATGATATATTCTGACCTTGCTTTTTCTGTAAATAGTGGCTCATGCACCGCGTCCGCTAAGTTTTGTAAAAGCAAATTGGATACTTGAAATGTTGGAGGCAGTGGAGGCAACCAAGTATTGCTGAAGTGATTTATGCCAAAATCTTTCTTCAGTTGGTCTAAGGTTTTGAATTTATTGTAAGCCATGAGAGGGTTGAAGTAAGAAGTTTGAGGTACGAACTTAACAAGCTATTTTGAGTATGATAGGCAAAGTTATGCTTTTTTTGCACAAAAACAAAAAATGCCTTGCCTGCCCACATTCTGGTACTATAAAACGTGCGTTGTAGCTGTATAGCCCTCTTCAAAATCAAGCATCGCATTAAAAATGCGTAAACTAAATTGGGTAGGCAAGTCAAGGATATGCAGAGGCGCGGGTTTGAGCTTGCCTGCCACTATCAGGCGGGCGCGTGCAGTCCCCTCAAGAAGTGGTATTTCGGGCGTAAGCCACTCCGCCCCATTCCAAAATGCTACATTGCAGTAAGACGTATCCGTGAGGTAGCCATTGCGAGTAATCAATACATCTTCAGCCACGCCTTTTTGGGAGGCAAGGGCTTCTATAGCCGAGCGGTCGGCATACTTCAGTGGGTAGGCAAGGTGTGGAGCTTCTACAATCTGGAGCGTGCGGGGAGGCAAGGGCGTATAAGCCTGAAATTCTATAGTTTCTATACCTTCGAGTGTATAAATTACCCTGCATTTCACAAGTCCTGTAGTATGATTATTTTCCAAAATCGGCAACAAAGCCACTTTTGCGCCTGCGCGTGCCATACGTGCCTCATGGTAGGCAAGGTGTTGGGGAACACCATTTTTCAGGCAGATAGTTTCAAGCAATCGGCACATATACCTTTTGGATAAGTTCATTGTATTCGGCTTGGAGGGTGCTTTGGGTAGTGATACCGCCACCGCTTTTGAAGTAAAAATCCTTGCCTACCTGCTGTATGTAGCGAATCATAACACCCGTATCTACGTTTTCGCCATCAAAATACCCACAAATCCCTGTATAAAACCCGCGTGTATAACGTTCGCCATGCGCATACCTGAAAGTGCTTTCGCTTGCCTCTATGACCTCCAAAGTTTTTCGTTTGGGTGCGCCCGATATAGAACCTGCAGGCAAAAGTGCCATAAATATATCCCCTAAATGTGCGTGATAATTTTTGGGCAACTTGCCTACCACTTCAGAGCTTACCTGCAAAAGCTCCTTGCCTGCCCACGTCTGTAGGCGGTCTATGTACCTGAACCGCGCCACACGCACGCGCTTTGCCACTTGGCTGAGGTCATTGCGCAACAAATCCACGATAGTATAATGCTCTGCAAGTTCTTTCTTATCTGCCAAAATTATTTTTTCGGCTTCGGGAATGGAGGCATCTATCGTGCCTTTCATGGGATAGGCATAGACCTTGCCTGCCCTTATCTGCACAAAAGTTTCAGGAGAAAAGCAGACAAATGGACTAACCGCATCTTGCCAAAAAACTTTGTATTTGGCTTGAGTGGCTTGAAAAATAGCTTCCAAACCCCAGCCAGTCGCTATGCGCGTGGGGGCAGAAAGGTTCAATAAATACGAATTGCCAAACAAAAGATGCTGGTAGGCAAGGCTGTAGGCAAGGGCATATTCAGCCTCTGAAGGTGGTGTGATTTGCCCTTCCCAGCCTTGCCTGCCCACGCGAGACAGGGCAGGCAAGGCATTGCTAAAAGTCGGCATCACGACTTGCAAACCGTTTGCTTGGGCTTCTTCAGCAGGGAAAATATGCAGGCGAGTCGCCTGAAAATCTATGATAAAAACGCATGGTTGGCGTTTTTTGCCATATTCGTTCAGGGGTGTAAGGACGTGCGACATGGGCTATATTTGCACTTCGACTTGATTGCGCAAGATGTCTTCCATAGTTTCGTGTTTGCGTATCAGGTGCGCCTTGCCTGCGTGGACGAGGACTTCGGCTGGTCTGAAGCGGGCATTGTATTGAGAAGCCATCGTAAAGCCGTATGCGCCTGCATTTTTGATGGCAAGTATATCGCCTTCGCGGACTTCGTTTAATTTGCGGTCGCTGCCGAGCGTATCTGTTTCACAGATATAGCCCACTACACTGTAGATGCGTTGCGCCCCTTCAGGGTTTGAGATATTCACTATCTCGTGGTAAGCATCATACAGCATAGGTCTGATGAGGTGGTTCAAGCCTGAATCTACACCCACGAATACACTTGCAGGAGTTTGTTTGACTACATTCACGCGCACGAGCAGATAACCCGCTTCGCTTACCAAAAATTTGCCAGGCTCAAACCAAATCTCGAGTTCGCGCCCGTAGCTTTGGCAAAATTCTTGAAAAGCGGTGGTCATTTTTTTGCCCAATTCGGCTATGTCAGTCGTAACATCTCCCTCTTTGTAGCCTACTTTGAAGCCACTGCCAAAATCAATGAATTGCAAATCAGGAAAATCTTTGGCAATGTCAAAAATGATTTCTGCACCTTGCAAGAACACTTCAGGCTGTAAAATGTCCGAACCTGTATGGACGTGCAGTCCATTCACGTGGATTTTATTGGTCTGTATTACGCGGTGCAAGTGGCGCGTCTGCAAAACAGAAATACCAAATTTTGAATCTATATGTCCTACTTGGATTTTGCTATTTCCTCCGCCTACGAGGTGCGGATTCAGGCGCACACAGCAAGGCACGCTGCTGCCGTAAGTATGCCCAAACTGCTCCAGCATCGAGATACTGTCTATATTGATGACTACACCGAGCTGTACAGCTTCTTGTATTTCGCCAAAAGACACACAGTTGGGCGTGAATATGATTTCTTGGGGCAAAAAACCTGCATGAAGTGCGAGCTGAACTTCTTGGATAGATACACAATCTGCCCCAGTGCCTTGATTTTTGAAAAAGCGCAAGACTGAAATATTATTCAGGGCTTTCATGGCATATTTTATTTTGAGGGGAACGCCCGCAAATGATTCACGCAAAAGAGTCAATTTTTCTTGCATTTTGGCGGTATCATATACATACAGAGGCGCACCAAACTGCTGGGCTATAGCTTCGAGGGATAAATTTTGAATATTCATAGATGCGCAAAGATAGCTTTTTTCTTACAAAAATGACACTTTTCTTTTTAGGTCGCAAATGATACAGGATAGTGATGCTGTAAGCATCTCCTGTCCCTTTAGCACCGCAAAATACTGACAAGGGATTCTTACAGAATGGCTAAATTCCTATTGCATCTTAAAGAGAAAAGTGCGCCCTTTTTCCCCTCCACAAAAATTGTCAGACAACCAAACATTCAATCAAACGCTATCACACTCACGCGCCTTTCTTTTTCATCACTTTCCTTGCCTGCGAAGTGCTGTCCATGTGATTTGATAAGGATTTGAGAGGCATTGATGCCATGCTGGACGAGATAATCCTGTACAGCTTTTACGCGCTTTTGTGAAAGAATGTAATTGTTTTCGGGCGAGCCTGTCTTATCCGTAAAACCTTCTACCACAAGATACGCATAATCTTTGCGCTCAAGGACTTTCTCAAGGGTAGCAAGGGATTCAGTCGTAAGTTCTGATTGATTGAGGTCAAAAAAAACGTCATGTTTTACAGATGCTTTTTGCTGATGATGCAATGCCACAAGCCTGTAAGTAGCACTGCCTAAATAGACACCTAATTTTAAGTTTTCTTTCGGCTTCAAGGTTTTCTTTTCCCAACGCAAATGCAGTGCGCAATCGTTCGTATAGGCTTTATGCAAAGTTTTGGGGTGGTAGCCTTCAGTGCTGAGGTGTTGCCAAATCCCTACCGCGACTTCGTGTGGTTTGGTGGCTTTTCCGCGCCCCAAGATAAGCTCACCTACCTCCAGTCCGCCATTCGAGGGATACAAAAAAAGCGTTTCAGGGAGGTCTTGGGAGGCAAGATTGGTATTGAGTGGGATTTTTTGTTGGCTATTTTTTACGAGGCTGTTGTCATCTTGAGCTATCATAGCATCAAGCATCAGCGCGAAATGAATGTCTTTGGCGTGTGTGGTATTGTTCGTAAAACTGTATTCAATCCAATAATATTGTCCAAAACCTGTAGTTATTTCCTCAAGGCTCATGTTTGTGGGCGTGAGTGTCTGCACTATCGTAATGCCCTCAAAATCATAACTTACCTGCGTTTTGGGCGAGCCTTTGTCGTTTGAGGTGGTGAGCTTGCCTGCCAGATAGGTACTATGATGTCCAAGTTCGTCATCATTCGAGGCAGTTTTGTGTCCTACTTGTACTATGAAGTGCGAGGTAGAATAGTTGTAAGGATAGCCAAAAAGTAAGTTCTTGCCTGCCGAACCTATCGTAAACCGTCCATCAAATTTTTTGGTGGGTGGAAGGGTAGAGGGTTTAAGGGTGGAAGGATTCGAGGTAGTAGGATTCTTTTTGGCGTTTTTGGGTAGGACTACGAGTTGCCTTTCCTGCACTTCTACCTCCTTGCCGTCAAGCACAAGGCGCAAAGTATAGGTTTCGGTCTTGAAAGGATTTACTTTGTGTGCGCCTTTGTTTGCCTGTTTATTGCGCAAGCCCGTTATCATCACATCTGCTTTGATAGGATTTTTAGTCTGCCATTGGAGTTGCGCACTCTCGCCTATGTAGATAGTGTCGGGTTCTATGGTAAAGTCCGTACCTGTCTTATCGGGAGGCAAGGTCATTTTTACGCCCAGCGTGTCCATGTCGAGTACGCCATAATAGGTGGCGTGGGTGCGTTTTTGGGCAGGCAAGATTACCCGCTCTTTCCAACGCAGTAGTAATGCACTGTCGGTATAGTCTTGATTGGCTTCATTTGGATTGGGGTAGCCCCAGCGAATGTTGCGGTAGTATGTCCATCTGCCTATCAGTGCTTCGTCTGGGGGCGTGGCTTGGCGTGCATCAAGTATGAACGCGCCTGTGATGTCTTTGTGGCGTTGCTCACTTTTGAATACCAACACGACTTCAGGTACATCTTCAGCATAATAGGCGCGTTCACGCTGTTGTGAAGAAAACGAAAACAAAGAAAGGACTTTTTCCAAAAAGCTCTTGCCTTTGCGGATATTGTCATATTTGCAAGTCTGCATGAGGCAGTTGTCATTGTCGGCTATTTGGGTATCAAAAAGCACGACTAAGCCGACTTTTTTCTCTACTTTAGTTTCGTTCAGGAGTTCGTACTCTACTCTGTAGTATTGCGTAAAGTTTTTGCCATTTAGTTCTGCAAGCTCTTTATCTACAGGCACGAGGCGTTGGACGACTTTGATTCCTTCAAATTCATACTGCATAGTGGTATAAGTCGCTTTGTGGGTAGTCCAGCTTTTTTGTGTACCGCGTAGGTAGGTTGTTTGGGCAAGATAAGGGCGATTGGTACCTATTTTGGCATTCACATTCACTATGAAGTGCGAAGTAGAATAAGGGTGCGGGTAGCCGTACATGAGTTTGAAAGCCTTTGTACCAAGCGTAAATCTTCCATCACACTTCAGCGTGATAGTCGTGTCTGCCTTGCCTGCCTGCGGGTAGGCAAGGTGTGGGAGAGCTAACAAAATAAAAACTGACAGAAAAAAACGCATATATTTGGCAAGTATATGCAAATATAGTATTTTTAGGTTTTATTTACAAATCTATGTATCTACTCAAAAAAACTTCTGAAGCGGCAGAGATGCGCCAAAAAGTCTATGATTTATTGCTAACTGAATCAGAAGCAAATCACTACCTTGCCTGCCAGTTGATAGTTTCAGGCGGATTGCACAAGGATTTTTTTGCCCCGCTTTTCGCGCTACACATGGCATACAACGGGAATCAGTATTTTGAGTATGTTGATGAGGAAGCCCAAAAATTGCATACAAAGCTCCTTTTCAAATTCATTGCTCAAGATATAGAAGCATTGGAAATATACAAAACCATTCTTACTTCAAATGCGCGGAACAGTCTGTCAAAATACATCGCAAACCTGAAGTATTTTGAAGATTGGCAAACTATCCTGAAAAATTATTTCTTATTGACAGGCGATGCGCTACAAGTTGTTTGGACACATAAAATCTTACCCGTTCAGCAAATATTGGATAAGAGGATAGCCAACAAAAAACTGAGTATGCCTCATGTTTATTTGGACGATATTTTTCCTGAACTTGAGCATTGCCAAGTAGAAATCATAGAACTCGCAGGTAGCTCTTTAGAGAACATCAGCATACAAGGTTGGCAAAACTATCACGTGGTAGATATTTATCTGAACCGAATGATGCCTTTTGAAGTTATCCAAAAATTGCTTACACACTTCCCAAATGCTGTTTCTACCGTTTGCCAATGTGCAGGCAATCAGTACAAAGGTGAGAGCCACCATGAGCAAAGAAGCAACAGAATGAGTAAGGCAAAAAAAATGGCACTGACAGCTTTGAGGTTTTATAGGCGTGTGAAGAAGCAAGACCGAAATTTTAACTACTACCACAACCGCGCCCACGCCTACAACAATGCAGGCAAATATCACATGGCTTTGTATTGCTATGAGTATATTATTCGTACTTTTCCAAATTACCAAGAATGTCTTTATAACATGGCTTGTAGTTATGCCCGCCTCCGAAACAAACCAAAAACACTCGAGACTATTACCCAAATGTTTTTTTACTATCCTTTACAAGATATAGAGGATATACTGACTGACAATGATTTCTCGAATTTTGTAAAAGACAAGGACTTTTTGAAGGTATTAGAAAAAAGAGGGAAAGTTTGAGAAAGTATAGTTCTTTCTGGTTCTCTGACGATTTTTGTGGAGAGAAAAATGCCAAACGCGGCACTTCCACAAAAATTGTCAGACAGCCTTCTGTTTCATTTTCAGGAATACTTTTTTATCTTTGTCAAAAAAAGTGAGTTTTCTACGTTTTACACGAAAACTTTTTGCCTTATTCAAATCAAAGGCGTTGAATATCTTTATTTTGGCACATTCACGTTCAGTAGTTTGGAGGTCTGTGAGTTGGAAGCCTTCTGCCTCTGTAAAACTACAGGTTGCCTTGTAATTGTTACAGCCGTCATACCCGCTCAAGTTCGTTTCGCTTATGAATTTGAGCACCCCATCTGTGCCATCTGTACTTAGCCAAGTAGTTCCTACAAGTGCTTTTAGGTCGTTCGTTTGGGCGTAGTTCTGTCCTGTGCATAAAGCCAAAGCAATGCAAAGCATCAAAAATTTTGTCATGTGAGTGTATTGATTTTTAATAAATTAGCCATAAAACACAAAAATAGTAATCTAAAGGAGAGTATCCAAAAATTAGTGCATAAATATTTTGGTTCTTCGAAAGTTATTGCGGAGGCAAAACTGTAGAACAGGCTTCCAGCCTGTTTATGACTTGAAAACGACAGGCGAGAAGCCTGTGCTACAGCCTGTTCCGTAATAACTTTTTAAGAACCAATATTTTCTATTGCAAAAATTGGTTCTCTGGCAATTTCTGTGGAACAAGCTGTAGTTGCGACTTTAGTCGCAATGTACGCCATTTAGGAACGAGTAAAAAATAACTTGAGCATGTTTAGCCACGCTGTAAGCGTCTGTTATCGAGCAGACGCTTACAGCGTGGCTTCGCGTGAGTGAAATTGTCATGTTATTTTATTTTCATTCCTTATTGCGACTAAAGTCGCAACTACAGTTTTCAACGATTGTCAAGGTCTGCAATCATTGACAACATGGAAGATGCGCAGGTTTTTAGACAAACTTCCCAAAACAAATCACGCTTTTTGGAGTTAAAATCCTATATGAAAAAAGCCATCATCATAGGGGCAGGCATAGCAGGCATAGGCGCGTCTATCCGCCTCGCAGTGCGTGGATACGCTGTAGAAGTCTTAGAGGCAAATAGTTTTGCAGGTGGAAAGCTCTCCGAATTTACCTTGCCTACAGGTACATTTATTTCTGAAATACCTTCTAATTCTCTGCCCCTCTCCTCTCCTACCGCTTATAGATTTGATGCGGGACCTTCGCTTTTTACGATGCCCGAATACGTGGAGGAGCTATTTCGACTGGCAGGCAAGGACGTTGCTACGCACTTTGAGTACATCACATTAGACACCATTTGCAAGTATTTTTATGAAGATGGCACTGTTTTGCACGCCTACCGCGATAGGGAGAAATTTGCGGAAGAAGTAGCCCAAAATACGACCGAAAAAGCCGAAACAGTCCTTACCTTTTTGCGCGAAAGTAAACGAAAATATGACCTTACGGCAGAAGTTTTTTTACAAAATTCATTGCATAAATGGCGAAATTACTTCTCTTGGGCTACTTTGCGCGGGATTTGGGGTATGCCTCATTTGCAAGTATTCACGACCATGCACAGCGCAAATAAGCGCACTTTCAAAGATGCCCGCATAGTCCAACTTTTTGACAGGTATGCCACTTACAACGGTTCAAATCCTTACCAAACGCCCGCTACGCTGAATATTATCCCACATTTGGAGTTTGGGATTGGGGCGTTTTTTCCCAAAGGAGGTATGTATCAGATTACAGCGTGCCTCGTCCGTTTGGCGGAAAGTTTGGGTGTAAAGTTTCATTATGAAACTCAAGCCACTGAAATCATCACAGAGGCAGGCAAGGTAAAAGGCGTGAAGGCAAAAGCCCCCAACCCCAAAGGGAAGATTGGGGCTGGGGGCTTTTTGGAGGCAGATACAGTCGTAAGCAATATGGACATCGTGGGTACATACAAACGACTCTTGCCTGCCTTGCCTGCCCCGAAGCGACTGCTTGAGCAACCCAAATCAAGCTCTGCCATTATTTTTTATTGGGGAATCAAAAAGACCTTTCCTGCCCTTGAGCTACATAATATCTTTTTTAGTGCAGATTATGAAGCCGAATTTAAGCATATTTTTGAAAGCAAAGACCTCGCTACAGATAATACCGTTTATGTGAATATCAGCAGTAAACACTCGCCTACAGATGCGCCCGAAGGTTGCGAAAATTGGTTCGTGATGATAAATGCACCCCACAACGCGGGGCAAGATTGGGACACGCTCGTGGGGCAGGCAAGGGCAAATATCCTCAAAAAACTCAGTCATTTGCTCAAAACCGACCTTGCCTGCCTGATAGCGTGCGAGGCAGTCCTCGACCCACGAACGATAGAGTCGCGCACTTCAAGTAGTCAGGGCGCACTCTACGGCAATAGCTCAAACAACAAATGGGCGGCTTTTTTGCGCCATGCCAATTTTTCTTCGCGTGTGAAAGGGCTGTATTTTTGTGGCGGTGGGC
>JAAFJK010000172.1 GCA_013298105.1 Cytophagales bacterium | reverse complement strand
ATCTTTTACACCCACTACCAACGGTTCGTTAGATAAAGTTGCTTTCAAGTTTTATGATGTAGATGTAGCCTATAGCAGAACTGTAAGCATTTATCAAGGGCAAGGCACAAGTGGCACGTTGCTTTTGACAGGCACTGCAACGGCTGTTCCTATAGCAACAGGTAATAATTGGACGCAATTCAGTGTAGCAGGTGTTACGCTTGTATCAGGGCAAACTTATACCATAGCTATAGACAACGGAAATCGTATGCTTCGTTCTACAAGTAACCCCTATAGCAATGGACGCGCTTCTGCCAATTCTGGTGATGATTTCAGGTTTCGTGTGTATCTATTTGGCGAAAAAACAGGCTTTGCCGTAAGTAATAGCGGAGTTACTATCAACAACTATACTTTACCTACCTCAGATGGCACTGCCAACCAATACCTACAAACCAATGGCGCAGGTACTGCAAGTTGGGTTACACCTTCTTTCCTAAGCACCGAAAGCGACCCAAAAGTAGGCACTTTGACTACCAATTACTTGCCTAAATGGAATGGAACGACTTTAGCGAATGGACTTTTATTTGATAATGGCACAAATGTAGGACTTGGAACTGTCTCGCCTGCTGACAAACTGCACGTGGTAGGCAAGTTGCGCATAGATGCTGGCAAGATTGACTTCCGCAATACAGGCAATTCTGTTTTTATCGGACAAGATGCAGGCGCAAATGATGATTTAACTGCTAACAACAACGTAGCCATTGGTTTTGAAGCCTTGAAAGCCAACACAAACGGTACTTTAAATGTAGGCATAGGCTATCAAGCTCTTACTGCCAATATTTTAGGTATCAATAACATTGCATTGGGCGCAGGGGCAGGCAAGGCTGTTACAGGTTCAGATAATAACATTATGATAGGCTCTAATGCAGGTACAGCAAATACAGGTGATAGCAATATTTTTATAGGTACAAATACAGGCTTGACCAACAGCACAGGCAGTAGCAACGTGTTCATAGGCAATAATGTAGGCACTGCTGAAACTGGTTCAAACAAACTTTACATTGACAATAGCAATACAAGTTCCCCTTTAATTTTGGGTGATTTTAGTGCAAATACTTTGCAAGTAAACGGCACATTGAATATAAACAATGCCTACAACTTGCCTACAGTGGCAGGCTCTGCCAACCAAGTGCTACAAACCAATGGCGCAGGTACTGCAAGTTGGGTAAACGCTTCTACTTTGTCTATCACTGAAAGCGACCCTCAAGTAGCCTCGACTACTACTAATTATGTCCCTAAATGGAATGGTACAAGTTTGGTTGATGGACTCTTGTTTGATAATGGCACAAGTATAGGTATAAACACTACCACTCCCACACAGGCACGTTTGGTAGTGAATGGTACACAAAGCAATACCATTGCCTCGTATGCTTATTTGAATAGTGCGGGTAGTATTCTTAGCGGAGGCGGTTCATCACTTGGGTATTCCATTTATGCCTCTTCACGCATTGCGGCAAGCGAAATACAAGCCTTTTCTGATGCACGTATCAAAAAAATTAAAGGATTAAGCAACCAAACAAACGACCTTGCTACCCTTGCAAAAATCCGCATTACAGATTATACGCACATTGATAGCATCTCGAAAGGCAATAAAGAAATCAAAAAAGTAATTGCGCAAGAATTGAAAACAGTGTATCCTCAAGCCGTTTCTACTATGACAGACGTAGTGCCAGATATTTACAAACAGGCAAGCATCGAGAACGGATTTGTAACCTTGCCTACCAACCTGAAGGCAGGTGAGAAAGTAAAAATTATTTTTGCCACAGGTGAGGAAGTATTGGAGGTTACAGGTATCGAGGCTACAGGTTTTCGGGTAAATTCGGATAAGGCAGGCAAGGTGTTTGTATTTGGTAGGCAAGTTGATGACTTTCATACTGTTGATTATGAGGCACTTAGTACGTTGAATATTTCAGCTACTCAAGCACTTTTGAAGCGCATCGAAGCCTTAGAAGCAGAAAATAAAACGCTTAAAACAACCAATAAAGAAATGCAAGACGTAAAAGCAGAGGTTACAAGCCTGAAAAAACAAATGGCTGATATCCAAATGCTTTTGCAACAAAGCGCGAAGAAATAGCGATTTTAGGCAAGTTTATTCAAACGATCCACGAAATTACTCTTTTGACGTTTACTGACTGCGAGCTTCTTGCCTCCCACTTCTATCTCTAAATTTTTGAGATTAATGTTTTCTACAAATTGCAGATTCACAATGTGTTTTCGATGGATTTGTATAAATTGTGAGGCAGGAAGTTTCTCTAAAATCTCTTGCAAGCCCATGCGTGAAGCAACCTGTTTTTTGGCGGTAAAAAGCACCACGTATTTTGACTCAGCTTCGATATACAAAATGTCTTCAATTTTTATTTTCTCAAGTTTATCACCTGTTTTGATAAAAAAACTGTCTTTCAATACAAAATCTTGTATCCAACCTGCTGCTTCTTTGTTTTCTATGGTTTTCAGGTGCTGTTGCACCACCAACTCTATAGTTCGTTGCAGTGTACCTTCTGTAAAAGGTTTTGTGATGTAAGCATACGGATTGGTTTGTTTAGCACGCTGGAAAATATCTTGCTCAGTATGCGAAGTGATGAAAATGACAGGCGTATCAGGAGAGATACTCTGCAACTGCTCCGCCACATCAATACCGTCTTTATCTCCATTCACACGCACATCTAACAATACAAGGTCGGGTTGAGTAGCTTTGAAAATGCGCAAAAATTCATCTCCATTATCTACTATTGAGATAAGTTCATAACCTAATTTATTGATTATCAATGTATTTAGATTGACAAAAATGACTTCATCTTCTAAGACTAAAATTTTCATACAAAAAGTGCTTAATTGTTTAAGATTATTTAGAAATACTTTCAAGGTTCATAGTTTTTTGCTCTGAACCTTGTAATACGTGCAAAATAAAACACTTTTTTATAAAAAGCTATTTTATTGAAAAAAAACACAATCAAAGTCTATATTTTCAGAAAATATAAGCATCTGATTATTAAGTCTTTATAAAAATAAAGGCATGGCGCGGCTTTGTCCGCTCATTCCCAAATTCTGCCCGTTCATTCCAAAAGTAAGCCCACTCATTCCCAAAAATGAAAAAGGGTAAAAATAGCAACGCATTTTTGTACCAGATTTTTATCGTGCTATTTTTATGAAAACGCTCTTACTTTCTTTTACACTTTCTTGCCTACTGTCCTTGCCTGCTTTTGCGCAAGGTGGCATTAGCGTCAATACTACAGGTACAAACCCTGACAATTCGGCTATGCTTGATGTGCAAAGTACCACCAAAGGTATTTTGATTCCACGCATGACAGAGGCGCAACGCA
>JAAFJK010000110.1 GCA_013298105.1 Cytophagales bacterium | reverse complement strand
AACAGAAGGTGTTAAAGTAGGTGTAAAAACTGTCCCACTCAAAGAAACGGTTTGATTAGTTGCGCCCGCACTTGCTATAGTCAAAGTCGCACTTTTCGCGCCTGCGCTTAAGCCTGTTTTCAAACGCACATGGATTGTAACGGGTTGCCCTGTCAAATTTCCTGCACTTTGCGCAAGGTTCAAAGTAGGCAAGAAAGTAGTGTTATCTGTAGAAATTTCGTAATCTGTGGTAGAAAGACTGACTGTAGCATTTGCTACTAAATTCGTTCCTGAAACAGTGAAGTTTTGCGAAACTGAATTACTGACCGTAGTAGCACTAAAGCCTGAAAGTGTGGTAACAGATGGCGTTAAAGTGGGTGTGGAAACTGTCCCACTCAAAGAAACGGCTTGATTAGTTGCGCCTGAACTTGCTATAGTCAAAGTCGCACTTTTCGCACCTGCACTTAAGCCTGTTTTCAGACGCACATGAACCGTAACAGGTTGCCCTGTCAAGTTTCCTGCGCTTTGAGGCAAGTTTAAAGTAGCTGAAAAATTGGTATTGTCTGTAGAAATTTCGTAATCCGTAGTAGAAAGACTGACTGTAGCATTTGCTACTAAATTCGTTCCTGAAACTGTAAAGTTTTGTGAAACGGAATTACTGACTGTAGTGGCACTAAATCCTGAAAGTGTGGTAACAGAAGGCGTTAAAGTAGGTAAGGCATAAACCAATGGAACCATGTTTCCTATAAAACCAGACAATGCACCCAAAGTTGTGTTTCCTATGATGCTATTATTAGTAGGATTAATTGTATAAATCACATTACCGCTACCACCACAAGCAATAAATAATTTGCTGCCATTCGGCAACATTGAAACTGCATTAGCAGTTGGAACAAAATTACCAAAAACAAGTGCATTAGTAGCAACATTTACTACAGAAAAAGTCCCTGCATTTATGTTTGCTACATATACTTTACTACCATCAGGGCTTGCACAAACCCCCATAGGCGCACTTCCGCCTCCTATTGTGGGTGTTGCTATTACGGCTTCAGTAGCCGTATCAATGATAGACAATGTTCCTACTGCACTATTGGCAACAAATAACTTTGTACCACTTGGATTGACTGCAAGTCCAGAAGGCTGAAAGCCTACATTTATTGTATTGGTAATAGCATTCGATATGGTACTGATTACAGATATAGAACTGTTCAATCCATTTGCAGCATATAATTTATTTCCGTCAGGACTAATGCAAATACCAGCTATATCACTTTGATTAGGAACAGTTATGGTACTTGTTATGGTATTTGATGAAGTATTGATAACTAAAATTTTGTCATTCGCAGTTAGTACATACAACTTACTGCCATCAGGACTCACAACTAAAGTGCTGGGACCTGCATGAGGGAATGTATTTATAGATGTTGTAATGGTATTTGTAGATGTACTTATAACGCGGACAAAATAATTATCTGTATCTGTAACATAAGCCCTACTCCAATCAGGGCTTACAGCGACACACCAAGACTTAATAAAACCTGTAATGGTAGTATGAAGGGCATTTGTGGAGGTATTCACAACAAAAACCTTGTTCCCTCCATTGGGTACATAAGCGAACTCCTGCCCCCTTACCTGCCCCATCATACACAAAAAAAAGCAAAGCGACATAAGTGCCTTGCCTACTATAGACTTGCTGACGGTGTTTTTATATGCTTTGTGGAATGTAAAAGTACGCATAGAGGCTCTTTAAGAGTAGTTCATGCAAAGATATAATTTTTTTACAAATCTGAGAGCATAACTTTATGATTTACTTCGCAAACGTTTGCGAAAATAATGTTTTTTGTCAGTAATTAATCAATACTTCAAAAAGCTTGCCTGCCAAATTAGATAAAATAATCGGTTGCGTTTTCCACTAAAAACCAGTATCTTTGCAAAAATGAAAGACTATGAAAAAGCGATTCAACGACACAGGCATTTGCATAAAAGGCAAACACTACATGGTGGAAACCGCACTCAAGATGGGGCAAATTTGGGATTTGGTAGAAACTGAACAGTATTTTACCATGAACCGTCCACGTCAGTTTGGCAAAACAACCTCACTCTACAGACTTTATGCGGAACTTTTAGAAAAAGAGGAGTATTTGGTTATTTTGTTGAGTTTTGAGGGGATAGGCGAAGTCTATTTTCAAAATGAAACGGTTTTTAGTGAAGCCGCAATCAATATGTTCAACAAAGGCATAAAAATGTCTTATCCTGATGCCTCTATATTTTTTGATGAAAATTTTGAAACTACTGATACAGGTTTGGATAAACTTTCCTTGCAAATCTCGGATTTCGTAGGCAAGGTGCAGAAGAAAGTCGTGGTATTGATTGATGAAGTCGATAAATCTACCAATAACCAACTTTTTTTGCATTTTTTGGGTATGTTGCGCCATAAATACCTGAACAGAAGTTTGCCCAAACAATACACCTTTCATTCAGTTGTTTTAGTAGGGATTCATGATGTAAAAACCATCAAACTCAAACTTCGTCCTGATGAAGAACGTAAGCTAAACAGCCCTTGGAATATCGCGGTTGATTTCAAGGTAAAAATGGAATTTTCGCCTACAGAAATAGCAGGAATGTTGGAAGATTATGCGCAAGATAGACAAATCCAAATGGACACAAAAGTGATAGCAGAAAGGATTTTTTATTACACTTCAGGTTATCCGTTTTTGGTAAGCAAAATGTGCAAAGAAATAGACGAAACCATCTTGCCTACCCGCACAGACAAAAGCGTCTGGACTTTGGAGGAAGTGGAAGATGGATTTAAGTATTTGGTGGACGAATCTTATACCACCACTATTTTTGATGATTTAGCCAAAAATCTTGAAAACAACCCAGAACTTTACCAAACCATACAAGACATTGTTTTTTTGGGTATGCGTCTGCCATTTAATATTACAGACATTGTGGTGTCATTGGGAGCTACGTATGGCATTTTAGACAAAGATGAGAAGATTTGTAAAATCCACAATCGTATCTTTGAGCAACGTATCTATATGCACATACTCACGCGCATGATACGCACCCACGCAAATCCGCGTGTAGGTACACCAAGCGATATTTATGTGGTAGGCAAGGATTTGGATATGCCACAAGTGATGCGCAAATTCCAAGAATTTATGCGTGAAAATTACAGTTCACAAGATGCTGATTTTTTGGAACGAGAGGGCAGACTTATCTTCTTATCTTTTCTAAAACCCATCATCAATGGCAAAGGCTTTGATTTCAAAGAACCCAATATAGGCGAGGAGCGCAGAATGGATATTGTGATAACCTATTATGACAAACGCTATGTATTGGAACTGAAGATTTGGCGCGGAGAGGCTTATCATCAAGCAGGACTTCAGCAGTTAAGCGACTATTTGGACTTGTATGGCTTAGAAAAAGGCTATTTACTGATTTTCAATTTCAATAAAAATAAGGAATACAAAGAGGAAACCATTACTTTCAAGAACAAAGAAATTTTTACGGTTTGGGTGTAGTTGAACAGAATGTAATTTTCAGCCCATAAAAATCAAAGGATACGCACATTATTTTGGTTCTTAAAAAATTATTGCGGAGGCAAAACTGTAGAACAGGCTTCCAGCCTGTTGTTTCAAATGATAAACAGGCTGGAAGCCTGTTCTACAGAATATTCCGTAATAATTTTTGAAGAACCA
Source organism: Cytophagales bacterium (assembly GCA_013298105.1). Classification (GTDB taxonomy): domain Bacteria; phylum Bacteroidota; class Bacteroidia; order Cytophagales; family Microscillaceae; genus RDXI01. The sequence continues at coordinate 134 of JAAFJK010000110.1, read as the reverse complement.
TTATTTTATAGAAATCAAGTATTTTCGTAACTATTTAGCCCCCAGCCCCAAAGGGGAGTTTTTGTGTAAGTTTGGATTTAAACTTGCCTACCAAAACACTAAAATAGGCGAAAATTGGAGATAATTCTCCCCTT
>JAAFJK010000703.1 GCA_013298105.1 Cytophagales bacterium | reverse complement strand
AAAAAACAGGCAACAAGCGAAAAAAGACTGTTTTCGATGCTCTAACCATCTGAGCTACTTGTCCAGAGGCGGACAAGGTGGGACTCGAACCCACGACCCTCGGCGTGATAGGCGAAGTAACTCTTTTCTACGGCACTGTTTGTGCGAAAAGTAGGAATCGAACCTACATAATCAGTGTTTCAGACTGACACCTTGACCACTTTGGTAACTTCCGCATATTTTTTATTTGAAAAAGAGGCAATAGACAATGAGTGTACAAATTGACAGGATTCGAACCCGCTACCTTCTGCCGAAGCAGATATTCTAACCAAATGAAATACGAAGTAACACTTATTTACGGCACTCTTTTATTTTTGGGGTTACAGACGAAAAGCGTTGTTTGTATGCTACCCTTACACCACTTGCCTTGGTAGGCAAGGCAGGACTCGAACCCACTCCTATCGATTTTCAGGCGAAGTAACGCTTTTCTACGACACCCAAAAAGGTAATTATACAAGTTTATCGGTTCTTTATCAAAAAAGTTGGGAGTAACTTATATTTGACCTTTATTTGATGTTGCAAAATTATTATCACGCTACGCAATGTATCTGCGCACTTAGAAATATTTTTCTCTTTTTTCTAAAATAATTTGTAACATACTATTTTTCAATGTTTTAAATTTTATTAAAAACAGGTTACAACTGAAAATTCTTGGATTACGTCCTAACCGTTAGACGACTACCAGAAGGTAGGCAAGATTCGAACTTGCGTTTTAAACGAAGTATGACTTTTCTACGACACTGTTTTTGTTGTGCTGGAATGAATCGAACATTCATCTCCTGAGCCAAATTCAAGCGTCCTACCATTGGACTACAGCACAATTTTGAACTTATTTTTTTCGCCATACGGCATCTTTTTGCCAATCTCCTGCCATAATACAGCCATACGGCATAATTTCATCTATCACTTCACCCAATCCAAACATTTGCATTTGTTGTTTGACGCTTTCTACATTTTTATAGGCAGAAGGCAATTCTGAAATATCAATATTGCCTGAGAAAAAACGCACATCTAATCCTTTAGTTTCTGCTGTAAATACATCTTCTATAGTTTGATTACCTTTGTTTTTGATATGTTGATTTCTGCTTGTGTTTCTTCCTGCGCCATGAGGCGCAAATCCTAAGTTTTTATCTGTTGTTTTGCCTTTTACAACGAGTACAGGCTCGCGCATATTTAGTGGAATCAATCTCAAACCATTGAAACTATCAGGTACAAATTTATCATCAAGCGGAGTTGCACCTTTAGCATGGTAGAATAGGTCGTTGTCTTTGAATACAAAATTATGTTCGTTCCAAAAATTCATAACAGGCGATACTTGTAATAGTTCAAGGGTTTTGTTGTGAATTACGCTGTGATTTAATTTTGTCCATGCTCTTATAATCTGCAATGCCTCCCAATAATCCTTGCCTTCTTTTGTTTGGTATGGTATCCAAGCGTTCCTTTCCAACGTTTTGGGCGACAATTCTTTTCTAAATTTTTCGGCTATTTGCATAGCTTCTTTATAGAGTTGCGCTCCAAATCCTCGACTCCCATGATGGGTTACGACAATGGTTTCGTCTGTATTTTTTGACTTGCCCACAAACAAAAAGTGGTTGCCATCACCTTGTGTTCCTAAATGTGTTTTGGCTAAATGCAGGCTTTTTTCACTATTTAAGTAACTATTTGAAGTAATTTTGTTTTCTAATTCAATCGGGAGTTGAAAAACATCTTGCCTACCTCCTCCGCCAAAATGGGTAATGTTAAAAGCCGTATCCAAAACGCTTTTGGGGGCTACAAAGCCAAGGTTTGTCATCATCACTGAGCAACAAATATCAGCTGAGTGCATAGCAGGGTGAAGCGTATTTTTAGTAACTACTACGCCACCTACGGGAATTTGTCCTATCTCTCCTGTTGGACAAGCATCAGGCATCACACAACCATTTACAATGGTAGGCGTTTTCATTAGCTCGTCCATAGTCTTGAATACTTGTTGTACGTTTTTTATCTCATCATCTGTTTCTGCTACGATATTTTTGATATAGGCTAAAGGTGTTACAAATGGTTCTATTGGGGGAGTTGGGCAGACTGTCTGCAAATACTCGAGTAAGTCCTTGCCTGCCAGCTGCCATTGATTAGCATACTGAATCGCGTCTTTGAACCATTTACCAGCTTTGAAGCCAAGTTGCAATAAAGTTTCCCCTGTAATCATTTTTCAGTGGTTTAAAAATTCAAACATATAGAGGAGAGAAAGGGATTCGAACCCTCGCATCAATTTCTCGATGACAGTTTAGCAAACTGTTCCATTAACCACTCTGGCATCTCTCCT
>JAAFJK010000502.1 GCA_013298105.1 Cytophagales bacterium | reverse complement strand
GACTGATAGCCACCCCTGTTTTTCCTTTCATGATGCAGTTACAGTGGGCAAATGTAGTTCAAGAAACAGGCTACAGTGTCTGGAGTAGCACCACACAAGGCACAGGCTTTCAGCAAATAGGTACTACTGCCGCCAATGTTACTACATTTTTGGTCAATAACCTTGTGGCGGGGCAGAGTTATTATTTTATGATAAAATCTTTCAATGGCAGTATCATATCCAGCAACTCAAACGAAGTGGCAGTAGTGGCTACCGCACTCGAGAACACCAATTTACATACCCAAATCACGCTATCGCCCAATCCCACTGAAGGCATTTGTACGATTCGTGTACCTGATGTAGTAAAAGGAGAAATTACTTGCACCCTTTTTGATGAGGCAGGCAAGGACAGGTGGGCAGGCAAGGTAAATATAACTGACAATCAAACAATACTTGATTTAAGCAAACACGCCAAAGGTACATATATTTTGCGTTTACAGACCAATAAAGGCGAAATTTGGAAAAAAATCATCTTGTTGTAATGGTGTCATTTTCTATTTTCCACGTTGTCAGTTGCGAGTAGTCAATACAGAAATCAAAAGTTGTCAGGCAAAGTGTTCTACAAAAAAAAATGGTTCTCTGACAATTTTTGTGGAAAAATATTTTTTGAGCAAGTTCGGATTTAAGAAACGCCTTTTTTGCTCAATAGGATAGGGTTTCTACTGATTACCCACAAGTTTTTTGGAAAACCAATAAAAATATAAATATTTGATAATCAACATTTTATTTTTTTTAATTTTCTCGGTTGGCAATCCGTTTACGGTTGCGGGTCCGAGAAAAATAAAAAAATAACGGCATCTTTCATAACAACTAAAAAGTAGTTTACACTTTTTTCGTTAAACCTGTAAGGTCTTTAAAGACCTTACAGGTTTAAAAAACTGATAATGAGTTATTCATGAAAAATACTTTGTTCCTAAATAACTTTCAAAACCCCTTTTTAATTTGTATATTCAGAAAAGTGTAAACTGATAAATGAAAGATACCCACTTTCGCAAGAAGTCTATTTTTTCTTTTGATTTTTTGTGAGTTCGGCTACTTTTTTTTCTAAGATAGCTTTTTCAGCATTTGCGACCTCGAGAGCTTTTTCAGCCTGCATTTTAGATAACAGAGCTTCTTTGTGTGCTATTTTTGCTTGTTCTTCTGACAAAAGTGCCTTTTCTTTTGCTACTTCTGCTATTTTCTTGGCTTCTAAGGCTTCTTTTGCTTGTATGACCGCAAGTTTTTCTGCTTGTTGTGCCTTTACTACTTGTTCTTTCAGTTCAGCTTTGCTTTGCGCTTGAGTAGTTTGTGGAAGTGCAAAAAAGCAAAGAATGAGGGCGAGGATTAAGAGATGTTTATTCATTTTTTACGCGCGTTTTTTTTGATTGTGAACGCAAATAAGGAAAAAAATCTTGTTAAAACCTAAAAAAACACCCCTACAAATACCCTCACATTTGAATATTTATATTTTTTATTAGAATAATTACATAAAACCTTGCCTGCCCACCGCACGCAGACACCACACATGGGGCAGGCAAGGAGAGTTTCATTTTTTTTACCTAATTTTGCAGTCAAAAATAAAAAAGATTTGAAGTTACCATTCACTCATGAATAAATATTTCATCATTGATTTTGACAGCACCTTCACCAAAGTAGAAGGATTAGACGAATTAGCAGACATCGCGCTACAAGACGAAGCAGACCGCGCAGAAGTATTGCAAGCCATCAAAGACATTACCAATCAGGGCATGGCAGGCGAGATTTCTTTTAGTGAATCTTTGAAAAAACGCATAGACCTTTTGCGGGCGCACAAAAAACACCTACCACGCCTCGTAGAAAGATTGAAAAGCCAAGTATCTGAATCTTTCAAAAGAAATTTTCAGTTTCTGAAAGATTATGCCGATAGCATTCTGATTATCTCCAGTGGATTTCGTGAGTTTATCGCGCCCATCGTTACAGCATACGGCTTAAAAGCTGAAAATATTTATGCCAATGCCTTCCTCTATGACGAGGCAGGCAAGATAATAGGCTGTGAAGACAACCTACTTGCCCAAGACAAAGGCAAGGTAAAACTACTCCAAGAACTCAACCTCAAGGGCGATGTCTATGTGATAGGTGATGGTTATACGGATTTTGAAATCCGCGAATCAGGACTTGCCAACGCCTTTTATGCCTTTACTGAAAATGTAGAACGCGAGCGCGTAGTAGAAAAAGCAGACTACATTGCCCCAAGTTTTGAGGAATTTCTATATGCCAATAAGTTGCCGATGGCAATCTCTTATCCCAAAAATCGCATCAATGTCTTGCTTTTAGAAAATATCCACCCACGCGCCGTAGAAATATTCAAGCAAGAAGGCTACAATGTGGAAGTGATGAAAGATGCACTCGACGAAGCCGAATTAGCCGAAAAAATCCAAAACGTATCTATTTTGGGGATTCGCTCAAAAACCCGCGTTACAGAAAAAGTATTGGCAAATGCGCCCAAACTTATGCTTGTAGGCGCGTTTTGTATTGGTACTACCCAGATTGATTTGCAGGCTTGCGCCAAACAAGGCGTAGCCGTATTCAATGCGCCTTACAGCAATACACGAAGCGTAGTCGAGCTGGCAATAGGCGAAATGATTATGCTCATGCGCAATATCCCTGACGTAAGCGCGGGTATGCACGTAGGCAAGTGGAACAAATCCGCCACACATTCGCACGAAATAAGGGGCAAAAAATTAGGCATAGTGGGCTATGGCAATATCGGCACACAACTTTCTGTCATTGCCGAAGCACTCGGCATGGAGGTCTATTATTATGATTTGGTGGAGAAATTGGCACTCGGCAATGCCCGCCGTTGCAATTCTTTGAAGGAACTTTTGCAAATCGCAGATGTGGTAACGCTACACGCAGACGACCGCCCCGCAAACAAAAACTTCATACGTGCCGAACACTTCGAGTTGATGAAAGAGGGCGTTATTTTTATCAACCTTAGTCGGGGCTTTGTGGTAGATGTACCTGCCCTTGCCTCCGCTATCAGGGCAGGCAAGGTCAGGGGCGCGGCTGTAGATGTATTTCCTTACGAACCCAAAGGCAACAACGAAGAATTTATCAACGAATTGCGCGGATTGCCCAATCTTATCCTCACGCCCCACATAGGCGGAAGTACTGAAGAAGCGCAAGAAAACATTGCCCAATTCGTACCAAGCCGAATATTGCAATACGTAAACAGTGGCGATACATTTGGCAGTGTGAATTTCCCGAATTTGCAACTTCCCGAACAGCAACAGGCGCACAGGCTACTGCACATTCACTTCAATACGGCTGGCATCTTGGCACACATCAACCAAATATTAGCCAAAAACGGCATCAATATCTTGGGGCAATACCTCAAAACAACCGAAACTATAGGCTACGTGATAACCGACATTGACAAAGAATACGACAAACAAGTCATTCAAGAACTTAAACAAATCCCCAATACCATCAAATTCAGGATATTGTACTAAAACGATATGAACGAAATCGAACGCAAATTTTTGCTAAAAGACGACTCTTGGCGTGAAGGTGCGTCAAGACAATACTACAAACAAGGCTACCTCTCAAGCCACAAAGAGCGTACTGTAAGAGTCCGAATAGCTGAAGACAAGGCTTTTTTGACTGTCAAAGGCAAAACTATCGGCATGACAAGAGCCGAGTTTGAGTATGCTATCCCTGTCGCGGAGGCGCGTATCATGCTCGACACGCTCTGTGAAAAACCTTTGATTGAAAAATATCGTTATACCGTACAGTACGCACGTTTTGTGTGGGAAATAGATGAGTTTTTGGGCGAAAATGAAGGACTGATAGTCGCTGAAATAGAACTCCCTACCGAAGATACGCCCTTTGCCTTGCCTACGTGGGCAGGCAAGGAAGTAACAACTGATGCCCGCTACTACAATGCGAACCTTATCCAAAATCCTTACAAAAAATGGACAAACTAAACCAACACCGCGCCCCCAAAAAAGCCGAACTTCAAGAAGGCATTGACTATTATATTGAGAACGGCTTTTGGGTATTTACGGCAGTTTACCACTTGAAGCGCGGATATTGTTGCCAAAATGGTTGCAGGCATTGTCCTTATGGGTTTAAAAAACAATCAACGCCCGAAAATACCTAAGGAACGAGTAAAAAATAAGATGGTCAGGATTTTGCGCGATATTTTGTGCTTAGACAAGGCGCAATAGAAGCGCAAAGCGGTGTTTTGTAATGAATATTGCAACGAAGTATAAGCGCAAAAGAT
>JAAFJK010000757.1 GCA_013298105.1 Cytophagales bacterium | reverse complement strand
TTGGCTTTTAATACCTGCTTTACAGTATCTATAGCGTAAGGCATGGCAGAAGGGTCGCCAGGTCCGTTGGAAATAAAATAGCCATGCGGTTGCCATTTTTCCATTTCTTCAAAGGTGGTTTTGGCAGGAAAGACTTGACAATAGACATCACGCTCTACCAAACAATGCAAAATATTTGTTTTTATACCCAAATCCAAACAAGCGACTTTGTAAGTGGCATTTGGATTTCCAAAAAAATAAGGCTTAGAGGTACTCACACGCGAGGAGAGTTCTAAGCCTTTCATATTGGGAGTTTGCGCAATCAGCTCTTTCAGGTGTGCCAAATCATGATTTTCAGACGATATGACACAGTTCATCGCGCCTTGCGTGCGGATATGTTGCACCAAAAATCGTGTATCAATGCCATGTATGCCTACTATGCCTGCATTCTCGAGATATGTTTGAAGTGATTGCTGGGCAGTAGGTCGTGAGTATTGGGTAGAAAAAGCCGTACAGACCATACCAGCTATTTGGACTTTAGCCGACTCGTTGTCTGGTTCTATAGTCCCATAATTGCCGATATGTGCATTTGTATTCACTACGACTTGCCCAAAATAAGATGGGTCGGTATAGATTTCTTGATAACCTGTCATACCTGTATTGAAGCAAAGCTCGCCTGTAGAGGTGCCTATTTTGCCTAAAGCAATGCCTTGCAAAAAAGTACCATCTTCGAGCAGAAGGATAGCTTGAGTAGTATTTTTCATAAATTGAGCGTTCATAATCACTGCAAAAATAGGTTGTTTTTTTAGTTTTAAAAAAAAGACCATAATTTCTACAGACAATATTCAAAAATTATATAGCTAAGTATTTGTAAACCAGTCGTTTTAAATATAAAAAATAAATGACAAGGAATGAAAATGGTTCTTAAAAAGTTATTACGGGACAGGCTGTAGCACAGGCTTCCAGCCTGTCGTTTTCAAGTCATAAACAGGCTGGAAGCCTGTTCTACAGTTTTGCCTCCGCAATAACTTTCGAAGAACCATAAAAATTAAAAGTTCTTCATTTGAAACAACAGGCTGGAAGCCTGTTCTACAGTTTTGCCCCCGCAATAACTTTTGAAAAGTCATCTTTTGAAAGTGCAAAAAAAAGTTCGCAAACGTGCGAACCTTTTTTCTTAGTTTACATATTCTTTGAAAGATTCGCGGGGCTGAAGTTCTAAAAGCTCAAACATAGCCTTGTCATCATTGAAGGCTGGATTGGGCGTAGTAAGGAGTTTATCGCCCGCAAAAATAGAATTTGCACCCGCCAAAAAGCAAATAGCTTGCTCTACAGTAGGCATTTCGAGCCTGCCTGCCGAGAGGCGCACCATCGCTTGAGGCATCGTAATCCTTACAGTAGCTATCATACGCACCATATCCCATACCGAAACGCGCTTTTGGTTCTCAAGGGGTGTACCTTCTATGGCTACAAGCGCATTGACAGGTACAGATTCGGGGTGGGCAGGCAAGGTAGCCAATGTATGAATCATCGAGATGCGGTCTTGGTCTGTTTCGCCTAAACCAATGATACCACCACAACAAACAGAAATACCCGCTTTGCGCACATTTTCGAGCGTGTGCAGGCGGTCTTCGTACTTGCGTGTACTGATGACGCTGTCATAATGCGCTTCGCTTGTATCAAGGTTGTGATTGTAGGCATACAGTCCCGCCTCTTTTAGTTTTTCGGCTTGAGTGTCTGTAAGCATTCCAAGCGTACAGCAGACTTCCAATCCCATATCATTCACACCTTTTACCATATCGAGTACGCGGTCGAAGTCGCGGTTGTCGCGGACTTCACGCCACGCCGCGCCCATGCAAAAGCGTGTGCTACCTGCGTGTTTGGCTTCTTGGGCTTTGGTAAGGACTTCTTGGACATCAAGTAATTTGTGGACTTGCACGCCTGTTTGGTATTTGACAGACTGTGAGCAGTAAGCGCAATCTTCACTACAGCCACCTGTTTTGATAGATAGTAGCGTACAAACTTGTACTTCTTGGGGGTTGTTGTATTGTCTGTGAATGGTTTGGGCTTGGTATATCAACTCAAGCAAAGGGCTGTTATAAATCTTGGCGACTTCAGCGTGTGTCCAGTTATTGCGGATAGACATGATTAGGAGGTTTGAGGTAAGAGGTACGAAGTACGAGTTTTATAGTTGATTATTTTTGGTTCTTCGAAAGTTATTGCGGAGGCAAAACTGTAGAACAGGCTTCCAGCCTGTTTATGACTTGAAAACGACAGGTGTGCTACAGCCTGTTCCGTAATAACTTTTTAAGAACCTGATTTTTGAAAAAAGATTAAGTGCAAAAATAATTTTTTTTTGTTTATATGCAAACTTGCCTACGTTTTTCGTTTTAGTTAAAAATTATGATGATGAAAAAAAATAGCCTCCTCCTTGCCTGCCTTTTGGCACTGTTGCCTGCACTTGGTTTTGCGCAAAAAATAGACGAACGCCTCCTGAACGCGCTCAATTCTCTGTCCATGAAGTACAGCCTCGAACAAGAAACTGTCGTATTCAAACAACCTGTAGGCAAGCGCACGCAAGTCGTGTATATTGACAGCAAAACCGATATTTTCGATAAATTTGAAGTAAGGCAGGTTTATTCTACCATACATGAGAGCGAAACGCCTATCAGCCAAGCTATTTTGCAAAAACTGCTGATTGCGAATGGCAAAAAGAAAATTGGTGCTTTTGAACTTCTGGTACGCGAAGGCGTGTATTTTGTGGTCTTTACAGCCAAGATACCTCCTGACCTCGATGCTGTGAATCTCAAAGCTGTCATTGACATAGTGGCTACTTCAGCCGACAATGCTGAAGATACGCTATTTTTTGCTGACCAATGGTAGATAACAGCCTTGTTCAATCGTTCGTTTTTTTTCGGTTGTCAATCCGAAATTTGTGAAAGAGGCACGCGGATAACGCGGATTTTACAGATGACAACAGATTTTTTAATCTCTGAAATTCGCGTTATCCACGTGCAGGCGTTTGATTTTTAGAGAACTTCAACCCTTCGGTTGTCTAAACTAACTAACTCATTTTGAGTTATTTAGTTTAGACAACCGAAGGGTTGAAGCAACATGACTTATTTCAAATTCCGCAATAACTTTCGAAGAACCATTTTATATCGACAGTTGGCTGATGGCTTTTCCCAAAAGCATACCGAATATGTCCATATTGCCTTCAAATTGTACAAACGGGTTTTTGCCTTCGCCTTTTTCTATCTCCATACCATTTGAGAATACCGCAAAATCAATGACACGATTCAAGAGAATAATTTTATCGCCTTTGCTACCTTTAAAAAGTACGCGCTTGTTGGTAAGATAAACAACACCTACATCTATGGATTGCCATGCGGAGTTTTCTAATTTCTTATTGTCTTGGGCAGGATTGCGCCAATACAGCCCTTTGGCTATTTTTAGACTCAAGGCACTGTTGGAGTTTACTTTGGCGGGTGTTTCGGAAGTTTGCTCAAACCATTGCGCGTTTTGGGCTACAAAGTAGCATCTTTCAGTTCTTGGGATATTGATATCCACTTGGAGTTCGGGCATCTCGTCATTTTCTATCTGCCAATAAAGTCTATATTTATCGAGGTCGTTTTTAGTAGCCACGTCCATTTTGAAGTCCGTTTGCAAGTTTTTGGCAATCGCGTTTAGCTCTTTTTCTTCATCTGGAGATAGCTTCGCGTCAGAGATTACATTATTCATAAAATTGCGAATAAGCTCCTGCCCGCTTGTGAGGTAGATATTTTGCGCCACTTCTTGGGGTAGCTTCAAATCATTTTGCAATTTTTCTATAAAAGCGCGTTCAGCCTCGTCAAGTTCGCCATCGTTGATAACCTTATCTACTTCAGCCTTATAAATCTTGCCTGCCAGCTCGCGGTGGATTTCCTCGACCTGTTTGTCATTGATTTGCAAGATGCGCTTGAGTTCTTTCAAGTCAGTAAGCTCTTTGTCAGAGATTACTTTGTCGGAGAGGCAACTATTCAGGTAGGATTTATAGAAATCTGTAATTTCTTGGTTATAGTCTGTTTTGAAGTTCACGCCATACTTGTCAGCTATAGCATAGACTTGCTCAAGCGTAACTTCCTGCAATTCGTGGTCTGCAAGTAAATTATTGAGTTCTACAATCGCATTTTCTTTGATGCGTTGCCCCAGCATTTTTTGTAAAAATGTAGTTTTTTTGAGGTCTTTTTTATTGTATATGTGGTGTTCCATGAGATAAAATAGTGCAAGATATAAACGCAAAAATAGTATTTTTGTAGAATATTTGCAAATTTATTTTCTAAAAAATACTATCTTTGCCCCTCATATACATCAGACCATGCAAAAAATATTCATATTCTTGGGGTTGTTTTGGGGGGCGTGCGCTTGCGGAGAGGCAGGCAAGGAAAAAATGCTCGTAGGCAAGTGGGCTATCCGATTTGACCAAAAAGCCTGTATCGCCCAAATGCAAAAAGCAGACAAACAAATATTTCAGGCACAGCCCGAACCCCAAAAACAAGCCATATTGAAAGAAATTGCTATCCAGATAGAGCGCGACAGTTGGATTGAGTTCAAGGCAGATAAAACTTTTGAGCAAGTACTCCTCGAAGGCGAAACAAAATATACAGGCAAGTGGCAAATAAAAAGTGGAGGTACACGCCTCGAACTTACTTGGAATAAAGCCACCAAAACCACCGAAAGTTGCAACATTCTGTTGCTTGATGCCCAAAATCTAACATTAGGCACTACAGACAAGAATACCCCCGAACTTGCCTACAAACGCTACACAAAGCCGAAACCAAAGCCCAAATCATGAGAGAAGTTGTAATCATTGCATACGCAGGGCATGGCTTGGTGGCTTGTGATATTCTCCAAAAAAGTGGGCGCACAATAACCGCTTATTGCGACCATGAAGAAAAGCAAAACAACCTTTTCAATCTTCCTTATTGGGGAAAAGAAACTGAACCCGAAAACCTCAAACGTTTACTAAATTATGACTATTTTGTGGCAATAGGCGACAACGCTATCAGGCGCAAAATAGTCCTACAGCTCATGCAAACCTTGCCTGCCCCTACCGAAGCCATACACCCGACTGCGGTTATCTCAAATTATGTGCGGGTAGGCAAGGGCGTGATGATAGGCGCAAATGCCATCATACAACCCGCCGCAAGTGTAGGTTTAGGCACTATTTGCAATACCGCCTGCATCATAGAACATGAATGTGAAATAGGTGAATTTTGTCATATCGCGCCTTCTGCCGTACTTTGTGGGAATGTAAAAGTAGGTGATGGCACTTTCATAGGCGCAAATGCGGTCATCAAACCAAACATTCGCATAGGCAAAGGCGTAACGGTAGGTGCGGGTGCAGTCGTACTCGCAGATGTCCCAGACTATGCCACTGTAGTCGGCAATCCCGCACGTATGAAGTAGTTTTATTGCATAGATCGGAAGAG
>JAAFJK010000299.1 GCA_013298105.1 Cytophagales bacterium | reverse complement strand
GCCCCTATAGCAGTGGTAGATATACCCGTAAAAAAACAAACCCAAGAAGTCGAAAATATACCCGCTCAAGCCCCTTGCCTCCCCGAAGCGCAAGCTGAAAACATGGCTATCTCTACTCAAGAAGCGTTTGTAAAACTATATGATGAAATGCTTTGGTTTGAGATGAGCAATACAAGTACAGACAATGGCGCGTTCGACCGCAACAGCGAAGAAGCACAAAACTTAGACCGCATAGTTTTTGCGGGAATGTTGCGCTATCAATACTACAACGAAAAACTTTCGCTCTACAACAACGCTTCAGCAGGAAAGGAAATCCATACATATATAGACAATAAAAAACGTCATTTCTTGCTCTATGAAGGCATTTATTATGAATTTTTTGATGGACAAATCAGCGAAACCGCCATGCAACCTATTCGTGATAAAAGGACGCTTGAGATAGTAAAAGATATGATAGAAAGAAATAACTAAACAAAACAAAACTCCGCAAATTCACAGAAGAATTTGCGGAGTTTTTGTTTAGCCTACCTACGCGCTGTAGGTAGGCAAGTTATTTTAATGCCAAGATTTTCTCTGCGCCTCCTTGATTTGCCATTATATATGCGCTTGCCTGCCTGCCCGCTTCGGCTCGCTTTGATTCCTGTGCCTCAAAGCCTTGCAATAATGCCAAAAAACTCGCTTCGTCTTGGATAGAAAATGCTCCGCCTGCACGTATAAGTGCCGCCGCTTCAGGAAATTTGCGGTAATCTTTCCCAAAAATGACAGGTATTCCAAAAACGGCAGGCTCAAGGATATTGTGCAAACCTTCCTTGAATGCCCCGCCAATGTACGCCAAAGTGCCATAATGATAAAGTTTTGATAGCATACCTACATTGTCTATCAGCAAAGTACGTATATTTTTACTCGTATCTATTTGGGTTGCCAATTCGCTGAACCGTATGGTTTGGGCAGGCAAGGCGCGTTCTATTTGCTGAAAAACCCCCTCATGCATCTCATGAGGCGCAAATATGAGGCGCGTGGCAGGAAAGTGCTTTGCCAAAACAGGCAATATAACGTCCAAATCGCGCCCCCAAACGCTCCCCGCCACGAGTACATCTTGCCTACCTTGCCTGCCCAGCCAACGCTCTATGAGCGGAATAGGCTCAAAACTCTCGACTGTAGCGCATACGCGGTCGAAGCGTGTGTCGCCTGCTATTTGGGCATTTTGAAAGTCATGCTCGACTAAAAGTCGCAGACTTTCTTCATTTTGCACAAAAATATGCTTGAATTTCTTTAAAATACTAAGTAAAGTGGGGCTTTTAAAAAAGAATTGCTCTTTCCGAAATACTGCCGAAAAAAGTGTAACAGGAATATTCCTTGCCTGCATCTCACGCAATACATTCCACCAAAAATCATATTTTACCCAATACACTTCTACAGGCTGTACTATTTCTATCCACTGCCGCGCGTGGGCAGGCAAGTCAAGGGGCAAATATGTAACATAGTCGGCTTCTTTGTAGTCTTTGCGGACTTCAAAACCCGAAGGCGAAAAAAAACTAAGCAATAAAAAAAAACTATTTCCTTCCCGCGCCCGCAGTCCTTCTATCACAGGTCTTGCCTGCTCAAACTCTCCCAAAGACGACACATGAAACCATACGACAGGTTTTTGGTTTTTGTGCAAGGCTTCTTTTAGATTTTTCCAGAGGTCTTTGCGCCCACGCACCCATTTACGCGCCTTCGCATGAAAGGGCGCGACAAGCCGTAACGCTGTACCATAAAAACGCAAAGAAAGGTTATACAAAAACATGGTGGGCAGGCAAGGTTATTATTTTGTAAAACATTGGATAAGCACTTCTTGCAATAGTGGTTCGGCAAATTCTATCATAAACCTTTCGTGTGCAGGTTCGTTTGAAGATAGTAAAAACTCGCCTATTTTGCTGTGCGCTATGCTTGAGCGTATGCGGTAAATCCAATAGGCAGTAACCTCCAAAATATATGTTTTATGGTCTTCCTTTTGATGTTTTAGTTTTGGAAGCCCTGTTTTATTATTAATTTCAGGTATATTGTTTTTTAGAACATAAAAAGAACTTTCTTGGAACAGAGTGGGATTGAGCAAAATTTCATTAAATCTATCTTGCGTAGAAAAAGGATTGCCTTTTTTACCATATTGAAAGAAAATACTTACCGCTAAATCTTGAAAATGGGTTATATTATTTAATTTTTCAATAAGTTTGTTTGCATCTGAACAATTAGCTAATACATATTGCAACCTATCCAATTCTTCATTTTCTTTATAAGATTTGTGAAGAATAGAACCTGCTACTTTTATGTCATGTCTGTTGTCTGCAATATCTTGAATAACTTTATAATCAAACAAGAGTTCAAGGAGATGATAATTCTTCAGAAAACGCTCAAACGCATACGGTTGGGCTATGGCTCTTTGGGCATTGTCATGGTGAAAGTTTGTAGGCAATTCAAGATTGGGTAGGCAAGTGATTTCTGTTTTGGCTTGTGGGAGGGGCTCATTTACTACTTTGTCATCTTCATGGTAGAAGCCACTCCAGAGAATAGAGGTCTTTTTGTAACTCAAATATTCCTCATAAAATTGTTCTTCAATTACAAGGTAATCTTTAGACAAACTGTAATTTAACCACAACATATCAAAAATATTTGTATTCACATCAACTAAATACGCACACATTTTAGGTGTAGACATATCCACACTACTCATAGTTTGCTCATTATTGGAGAAATAAATATGACCTATAATGACATTATTTGGAAGTTTTACGTTGATGGCGGCAGGCAAATATGAATCACCCACCATTTCCCAAGATTGGTAAGATACATTTACCATTACAGGAAATACAACATAGCCACCTACGAAGAAATAAGTATCTTTTGTAGTCGCTTCAAACTTAGGAAATTGAAAATCTAATTCACTCTGTTCTTCAGGTGTTTCAGGTTTCAAATCTTGTAAATATTGATTAATTTGTTCGATATTCATAACTTATGAAATTATTTAGTTAGGATAAAGAGTTTCATACACATCTTGCCAACAATCTTCTAAACTTTTTTCTCCACTCTCAATAAAAAATTCACGAAAACCATGAAAAATAAATTGTTTGTATGCTAATCCTAAATTTTTCTTAGCGAAAGGTATCCCTTTTTTCAAAGTATTATGTTTTTCAACTGCTAAAAAATCACCTACAGGGTTATTTATCAAACTATTAAGGGCTTCTTTGATACGAGCTTGCTTAGAAGGTGTTTTGTTACCATAACTCGCTACGCAGGCAAAAAATGCGTTCATAGTACTTTCATCAGCCAAGAATCGTTTAGTGTCATTACTAGTCGCTTGACTTGTAAAATAAAGTTCATCTAATTTCATGTAAAGATTGAAATAATCTTTAAAATCTATAAATTCTTTACTAAAATCAGCATCATCTGTGAGTAAGATTTTATCTTCTTGCATTTGCTCTGCGATTAAATTTTCTTTGGCAATTTCGTAGTTTTTTATCAAAAAATAATGGTAAGAAGTAGCTATAAATCTCATTTGATACTGTTTAGCATTGGTGCGTCTTTCTTCGGTTCGTTCGGTTATCAAAGCCAACCCTTCGAATTCAGCCTCTAAATCCTTTTTCAAGCCATGAAACAGAATATCCAATTGATGCCTAAAGCTCATTTTCTTCTGCCCTGCATTTAGCACTACAAAGCGATAAATCAAATTGTGGAACTGGCGTTCAAACCAAATCTCTACCAAAAGTCTTTGATTGGGGTTGAAAGATGTACCTTCTTCTTCCCTTTCCTTTTGCAAATCTCTTAATATGAAACTCCTTTGAAGCCCGTCAAGGATAAATAACTGGTCTGTTTTATCCAATTTTTTCAATAATGTTTCTTTATCTTGACTTTCAATAGCCTGTGCAAATTTTTCATAGTCGCTATCATCACGTAATAAGTCAGGTTTGATAGCAAGGGTAATAGGAGGCAATACTGCCCCTGCCTTGATGTCTTTTCTCATTCTTTCCGTATTTTTGTTGCCTCTTTCGCGTTTTCTTTGTATATCAAAGTCTTGGAAATTATCCCCAATCAACTCAAGGTATTTGGGAATCGTTACAAGTGCATACAAAATAGGCGTATCTGTACGGAAATCTCGTGTGAAGCCTATGATTTCTATATTTTCCATGATGTATTAAATAAAATATAGGCAAATATAGCTCTTTTTGAAAGAACTATACTTGCCTACCCATTTTTTGTTTAATTTTTTTGATTTTAGTGTATCAAATGTTAAATCTTGCCTGCTACCTACCTTTAAAACCCCCGCCGCCTGCGGATGATGCCTCTTTTTCTGGCACGTTTGCTTTCGCGTTTTTCGCGCTCAAGTATGTCGCGTTTTTTCTCATGAAATGCACCTTTAAAGTCAGGATTGTCTTTTTTGCGCTGGTTGTCTATTTCGCGGAGCATCATTTGACTTTCTTCAAAAGGCGTTTCTACGATGTCTAAGCCTTCGGGCAGTGGCTCGCGTGGAATTTCTTGCCTGATGATTTCTTGAATCTTGCCTACGTGATACGCCTCTGCTACAGTAATAAATGTGATTGCCTTGCCTGCCTGCAACGCCCTGCCTGTCCGCCCTATCCGATGCACATAATCTTCATATACAAGCGGGACATCAAAATTGATGACGTGCGACACAAGCGAAATATCTATCCCACGCGAGACCACATCTGTAGCCACCATGATACGCACCTTGCCTGCCTTGAAGTCCTCCATAGCATTAATGCGGCTACTTTGGGCTTTATTGGCGTGGATTACGCGGAGGCTTTCGGCTTCGAATTTTCGGGTAAGGTATTTGAAAACATTGTTTGCAATGGTGCGCGTGCGCGTAAATATCAGTACCCTGTTGAAGTCCTCTTGCCCCTGAAGCAAATGCAAAAGCAAGTTCATTTTTGTTTTCAAATTCGGTACTTCATAAGCAATTTGGGACACTGTATCGGCAGTGGTGGCAGAGGGCGCGACCTCTACCACTGTGGGATATTCCAAAAATTCTTCTGAAAGTGTGAGGACTTTTTGGGGCATGGTAGCCGAAAAGAGCAGATTTTGACGTTTTGTGGGTATGACTTCGAGTATTTGGCGAATTTGGGGCATGAAGCCCATGTCCATCATCTTGTCGGCTTCATCAAGCACGAGCGTTTTTAGTTCCTTTACAGGCATTTCATTCGTGCGGTACAAGTCCATGAAGCGTCCTGGTGTAGCCGTAAGAATGTCAATGCCTTCTTTTACTTGGTTCAGTTGCGCTTTCATGCCTACACCTCCGTAGGCTACCACGTGGCGAATGTCCGTATATTTGGCAAGTTGGGCGATGGCTTGGTCTATCTGCATAGCCAACTCACGAGTAGGGGCAAGTATGAGCGCGCGTAAGTTTTTGCCTTGCGCATATTTTACTTTCATGAGGAGTGGCAGGAGATACGCGGCGGTTTTGCCTGTGCCTGTCTGCGCTACGCCCATGATGTCTTGCCCTCCAAGTACGGCAGGAATGGCTTTGGCTTGAATGGGGGTAGGCAAGGTATAACCCGCTTCTGCCACCGCATCAAGCAACTGTCTATTTAATTTGAAGTCGCTGAATTCCATATTTTTTGCAAAAGTACGCTAAAATATTTAGTTTTCGCTATTTTGCGTGCTTAGATTTAGGGCTATCGCACCAAATAGGCAGTGTTTAAACTTTTTTAGCACCATGCTTTTGCTAAACAGAGGATTCTTATAGAATGGCTATGCGGGGGGAAAAGTATCTTTTTCATGGGGAGGCGTTTTTTTCACTAAGATAGACTTTCTTATCAAATAAACCAAATATTTTTAGTTTTTAAGTTAAGGAGAAAAAATATAAAACATTCATTATGAATTATTTACGAACGTAATGCTTAAAATTATGCCCAATATCATATATGCGAAGCCACCGAATAACCTTTGCGCTTGTGGAGGTCGTCCCAAGAAGTAAGGTATCGGAGAACTTCATGCAAACCTTTTTGATTTTCTGCCTTCAGCTGTTCAAGGCTGAGAAACGAAACTTGTGTGATGATTTGCTCGTGGGAGGCAAGTTCGGGGTCTGTACCTTTGATGGGTTCAAGGTCATCATCTTCAAACTTCTTGCCTACCCAAAAGAACAGCTCGATGGCGTGCAAGGGTGGGTCAAAAAAATCATGCACAAAGGCAAGGTCATAGACCTCTATCTCAAGCCCTGTTTCTTCCAAAAACTCTCTTTTCAAGGCTTCTTCGGCAGTTTCACTAAAAAGCACCTCGCCTCCAGGAGGCGACCAGAGATAACCTGCTTCGCCTATGTAGGCGTGTTTGGCAAGTAAGATTTTTTTGTCTTCAATCAAAAGCCCACACGCACGCACGCGAAGGCGTTTTCCAAAATGTTTTGTGATATTTTGTTCCATGTTTTGTAAAGTAATCGACTCTTTTATGTTTTACAAAAAGCTAACAATCAAGTAACTATAATCGTAATTCAAAATTCGTAATTCGTAATTAAAACTTAATGCCCACTATCACTACGTCATCTGTCTGAACGCCCTCGCCTTTCCAAGCCACAAATTCCTCCTCTATTTTATCTTTTTGGGCTTTCATAGGCAGGTGGCTCACTTTCAAAAACAGCTCTTTCATGTTTTTGGTCATGTATTTTCTGTTGTCTGCCCCTCCGAACTGGTCTTGGAAGCCGTCTGAAGTGGCATAAAAAATATCGTCTTGCTGAACCTGAATGATGTGTTTGTCAAAGGTCTTCGCTTTGTTGCGTGAGGAGTGTCCTATCGAGGATTTGGAAGCGGCAATGGTATGCAGTTCAAAATCACGCACATAGTATAGTGGATTTTTGGCACAAGAAACACTCAGCTTGTTGTTTTCATTGTCATAGACCATGACTATAATGTCCATGCCATCTTGGATTTGCTTTTCCTCGTCTTCGCGGTGTAGCATTGCCATGATTTTTTTGTCCAATTCATACAAGATTTCATCTGGCTCCGTAACCCTATTTTCGTTCACGACTTCATTCAAAATGGCATTGCCCAAGACCGTCATAAACGCACCCGGCACGCCATGTCCTGTGCAGTCTGCCGAGATGACTACCTTCAGATTTGACATCACGTTTTGCGATTGCGCGACTTGCTGAGGCAAAGGAAGCGAACGCCCAAAACGCCCTTGAGTATAAGAAGAATTGACTTGCATGACAGGTCGCTCGCGCTTGATAAGAGAAGCTACTTCGCCATACCAATAAAAATCGCCTGATACAATGTCTTTGGGTTTGAAAAATATAAAAGAATCTTTGAAGCGCGTTTCTATCTGCGTGTAAGCGTAGAGCATAGCCGTTTGGATACGACTGGCATAAGTGATACTGTCTGTGATGTGTTTGTTGGTATGCTCAAGTTTATGCTTTTGGGCGTTGATTTCTGAATTTTGCAATTCTATTTCTTGGGTTTTTTCTTGCAAAATCACACGCTGATTTTCTATCTCAAAAGTACGTTCACTTACTTTGGCTTCGAGTTCGCGCTGTACCTTTGTATGCAAGACATGGTTTTCTTGGAGTTGGTCTATCAGTCTGCGTTGCATACGTTGTTTGTCCTGTTCGCTTTGCTTGAATCGTTCACTGAGAGCCACCGAAAACACCAATACCTGTAGCCCAATGCCCCACTGAAAATAGTATATTTTCATAGCTAAGTCATAATAATCTAATTTTGCCAACAGCATGACAGCCCCGCCCAAAAGCATACAAGCTGTACCCAAAGCAAAATAACGTGCCGAGCTATCTCCAAACGTAAAAATAAATAGCAACATGACCAAAAGTGTACCTTCTACTGCAAGATTAAAATATTTCTCGAGCATCACATACATCGCATAATCATAAAATGCCAATGCCATTAGCCCACCTGTAGCCAATATAAACATATACGTAACGATTTGTAAGAAAATATCGCCTTTGCGCATGATTTCGGGCGTTTTCAAAAAATAACGCATAAAATACATATAAAACACAAATGCTATATGAATCGTAAATGGCATCACGATATAGCTCACAAGCGGAAATTCGCCCATCATATATTGACTCCAATGCCCATGATAATCCAAAAAATAAACTGAAGTAGCCAAAATATACACCACATAGTACATATACGCCCTATCGCCCAAAGTCGCAAAAAGCAATAAATTATACATCAGCATCATCCACAAAAGCCCCTGAAAGAAGCCCTGCACCAAGTTATTTTGGTTGATTCCTTCCTGCCATTCGGACTCGTGCCAAAGTTTTACCTTCGGGTCTGTGGGATAATTTACTTGATTTTCAAACTTCACGTACAGCATCATCTCGCTTTTGGCATTGATAAAAATTTTGAGGACATTGTACCGCCCGTTTTTCATGGTTTTTTCAGAAGTGGGGATAAATTGCCCTGTGCGCTCCAGCAAAAACTTGCCTTCCCCATTCGGCAAAAAAACATCTGCATGGGTAAGTCTGCCAAGCGAAAGTATCCATTCACTGCCTACAGTGAGTTGGCTTTTTAGCCTGATGCGAAGCCAATACCGCGTAAAGGGTTTGAAAGGCTCTTTAGCAGCTGTAGGGTGTGTAAATTTAGCCTGCATAGCTTCATTGCTCACTTCATCAATACTAAGTTTGCGGTCTTTATCTTCCAAAAACTGAAGCTGGGCATTGCTAAGCTCGAGCCTTGTTTCTATGTTATGCAAATGAAAGCCGTACTCATCTACATTTTGGGCTTGAGCAGGGCAGGCAAGGGCGATAAACGCTAAAAATAAAAATGTGTGATACAACCGCATATATTTGGATAGCTATTTCTAATTTTTTGCTAAACAACACAAAAAAAAGGAAAAAAGCAATTTTTTGCCTACAAACATAAAAAAAAGAGCGGCATTTGTATTTTGGGAAAGTGTTTTTAGCTAAAATTACGCTGTATTGAGGCTTGCCTACCCTATCTTTTCAAGAAAATCACTAACTTTGTCTATGCAAAAACTTGCTTTATTCCTTTTTCTTGCCTGCCTATCGCCTGTAGTGGTAGGCAAGTTGCAAAACTCCCAAAAAACCACTAATTTTTCACGCAAAAACTTGCAATTCAAGCTATATATTCTTATTTTTGCATAAATAATATACTTTTATGAAAACTATACAAAGAGCCACCCCTGAAGAATTGGAGGCACAAATCGTACAAGGGCGCAATCAACTACGTACTGAACGCATGGATATTTCTATTGGTGAGATAATGAATTGGTACTCAAGAGGTGAATTAGAAATTCGTCCCGCTTTTCAGCGTGCTTTTCGTTGGGATATATCCCAAAGGACTCGTTTTATTGAATCTTTGCTATTGGGAATACCTATTCCTCCTATATTTGTTGCTGAAAATGATAACAAAGTATTAGAAGTAGTAGACGGCTTACAAAGACTTTCTACAGTTCTTTCATTCTTTGGAGAATTAAAAAGTGATGACAAAGATTTATTAGCTGAAAATAACTGGGTCTTGACAAAAGGGGACAGAATAGAAGGATTAGAAAATTATAATTGGATGGATTTACCACAAAAATATAGGATAAGTATTAAAAGATATGTTTGCCGTTTAGAAATGGTCTATTGGAATAGTAATTATGACATGAGATTTGAACTATTTAATAGGTTGAATACAGGCGGAGCTTCCCTTACTCCTCAAGAAATACGGAATGCTATATATAGAGATATATCTCCAAAATTCAATGACTTTACTAAAAAATTATCTGAATATCCTAATTTTAAAAAAATAACTAATCTCAACAAACAACAAGTGAATACCTTTTATGACCAAGAATTAGTATTACGTTTTGTTTCTCTTTATAAAAATGGTAAAAATTTAAAATCAAGTATAAGCCAACATATGAGTAGTTTTATGGGTAGCGCACTATATAATGAAAATTTTGACTATCAATCCTATGAAAATACATTCAATCAAGTCATTGATATTTTATTGCCATTAGGACATGACATTTTTAGACAAAAAGATGGAAAATTTGCAACTGCTTTATATGATACGATTATGATAGGTGTAGCTGAGAATATAGACCTTTATCAAAACATTGATGAAAAAAAAATATTAAAAAAAATAAACGAGGTTCGAAAAGATGAAGTATTATTAAAATTTTCAAGAAAAGGTGGAAACAACCAATTTGCAAGAGTGAAAAACCGCTTGAGAGAAGCTAAACGAATATTCAGTCAACTATAAGATTATGAACGCTTTATATACTATTATTTCAGATGAGATATATATTCGTAAGCAAACTCTTGAAAAAATTAAAACACTGCCCTTGTCTGCTCCATTTGGATATAACTTCAATGAAGAAGACAAGAGCTTTTATTATGCACAAGCAATTCCCATGATTTATGCAGTTTGGGAAGGATTCACTAAAAGATGTTTTGATGCTTATGCGAAAGAATTAAACCAATTGAATCTGAAAATATCACAAACTATAGGCTCTATCGTACAATTCCAATTGGAAAATGCACCTATAATGATACAAAACTATCCTAAAAATGATAAATCAGATTATTATGAAAGGCTACGCTTATTCTTCACTAAAAATGAGTTAAAATTACCTGAAGATTTAACAAATACTAAGGATAATGTTGGTTTTGAAGTAATTAATGGATTATTGCAGACATTTGGTTTATCAAAATTACAAGAGCAAAAACGTATTGAAAATATCCCAGAACACATTGCAGATAGATTTTTTCCACATATTAAGCAAATATCCTTGTATCCTATCGAAATAGAGATGTCAAATAGTTCAAAATATACAGGATTACTAAGACTACGCAATGGCATTACACATGGCAACCCAGACGATACAGTTATAGACCACTTATATATAGATAGATTTGTTTTCCTTGTAGAATTTTTAATGGACGAAGTTTTTGAGAAAATTCAAGAAGGTTATGAAGGCAAAACTTACTTAAAAGAGGAATTTAGGGCAGGCAAGTTGCAAAAATCCCAAAAAACCACTAATTTTGAGGCGGAATAAACAAAATCACTGCACAGTTTTTTTGTTTATAAGATTGTTCTTAAACTACTTATCATTCTATAAATGCCTCTTAAGTTAGACTTCGCAGACAGATTCGAGCAACGTCATCACGGGACACGCGCCCAAGACATTGCCGAGATGCTCCAAACCATTGGCGTAAAAAGCCTCGACGAACTCATCGAAAAGACCATTCCTGCGTCTATTCGCCTTCCTAAACCCCTCAAAGTTACTAAAGCCCAAACTGAAGCCGAGTTTTTGACTGACTTCCGCAAATTGGCGAACAAAAACCAAGTGTTCAAGTCGTTTATAGGCATGGGCTATTACGATACCTACACACCCAACGTTATTTTGCGCAATATCCTCGAAAATCCAGGTTGGTACACCGCCTATACGCCCTACCAAGCCGAGATTGCACAAGGTAGATTAGAAGCCCTCATCAATTTCCAAACAATGGTCATGGATTTGACAGGAATGGAGATTGCCAATGCTTCCCTACTCGACGAAGGCACTGCGGCGGCTGAAGCGATGACTATGTTGCACAGTTTGCGCAAAGGCACACGCAAAAGTGCAGAAACGTTCTTTGTATCAGAACTTTGCCATCCGCAAACTATTGATGTACTGAAAACTCGCGCTACGCCACTTGGAATCAAACTATTGATAGGCAATCACGAAACAGTCGACCTTACCTCGCCTGAAATATACGGTTTGCTTTTGCAATATCCTGCTACCAATGGCGAAGTATTTGATTACACCAACTTGATTGCTTCTGCCAAAGAATTGGGTATTTTTACGGCTGTAGCTGTAGATTTATTGGCACTTACTATCTTGAAAGCACCTGCTGAAATGGGCGCAGACGTGGCTATAGGTTCTGCACAACGTTTGGGCGTGCCTATGGGTTATGGTGGTCCTCATGCCGCGTTTTTTGCTACCAAAGACGAATACAAACGCCAAATTCCCGGACGCATTATTGGCGTTTCTATTGACTCAGAAGGCAACAAAGCCTATAGAATGGCTCTCCAAACCCGCGAACAACACATCAGACGCGAAAAAGCTACTTCGAATATTTGCACTGCTCAAGTATTACTTTCTGTTATGGCAAGTATGTATGGCGTATATCACGGACCAAAAGGCTTGCGCACCATTGCAGAACGCATTTATGGCTTGACTCAACTCACGAAACAAGGGCTTGAGAAATTGGGCTTCGAGGTTGAAAACAAATATTACTTCGATACTATCACGGTGTCCTTGCCTACCGACAAGATAGAGGCTTTGCGCAAATCGGCTGAAAAAGTACAAATCAATTTCCGTTATTATCCCGCACACTCTGGGGGCGCAGAGCATACCCCCTCCAAAATGGAGGGGGCAGGGGGAGGTTCTAAAGTAG
>JAAFJK010000061.1 GCA_013298105.1 Cytophagales bacterium | reverse complement strand
CTGGGCGGTCTTTTTTGGGAATGCCCATTTCTTTCATTTGTGCTTTGGTGTATTTGGGGCGTGTCATGTAGGGGTGTTGTGCCAAATATGTTCCGTAGGCTTCTTTTTCCCCACCTTGCCTGCCCTCAGTAGGCAAGGTGTTTTTAGCTTGCCTGCCTCTAGTAGGCAAGGTGTTTTTAGCTTGCCTACTGAGGGCAGACAAGGTGTTTTTAGCTTGCCTGCCTCCAGTAGGCAAGGTAGTAGAGAATCTCTCCCAACCTATCCAAATACCTGTCAATAATAAAAGTATCAAAGCTGTAGCTTTGAAATGTGTATAATGTGTCATAAATATTTGGTTGAGAAAAGAATGTATTAACAATTCAATAGTAACGCTATAGATATAAAATTATTACAAATGCAACTTAAAATATTAAAAATTTGTTTGTTTCGTAAATCCTTTCTCACATGATACAAATACAAACTGTGCAAGATTTTTTGCAAAATGGCGTAGAAACAGCCCTCAAATCTCTACAAACTGATACGCGCCCGACTTGGGGAAGTATGGAGGCGCAAGAAATGGTAGAACACCTTGCTATGACTGTCAAAGGCTTGTATGGGCTTGAATACAGCGCAAATAAAGAGGTAAAGCCCCAGCAAGAACAGGCAAAAGAGCGCATCTTGTACCAAGACGAGCCTCTTCCCAAAGGCATTCCCAGCCCTTTTCATAGAAATGGCAAACCCGCCTATCTCTATCTCAACCTTGAAGATGCAAAGCAAAACCTGCTCGCGCAAATCAAAAATATGTATGACTTTTTGGCAATACCTGAAAATCAGCACAAGTTCTTTTATCACCCTTTTTTGGGTAAACTCAACCTCGAAGAACTACAAAGATTCAATGCCAAACACATCAGGCACCATTTTGAGCAATTTGCTATTTTAGCTTAAAAACTAAAACCTACCCATGACAGAGAAGCACGAAGTACATTTTCTACACAAAGTTTTTGCCTCAAGTGGCATCACACAAGAAGAATTGAGGCAAATCATTCCTTATTACCAGCAGGTAACATTCAAAAAAAACGACTACTTGCTGAAACAGGGACAAGTGGAAAACAAGTATTGGTTTATTGAAAGTGGTTTTATTCGTTCGTATGTCATAGATACTGAAGGCAACGACATCACTTTTAATCTTTATGCCGCAGGTGATGTAGTGATTGACTATCCGTCCATGTTCTTTTTTACACCCACCCGCGAAAATATACAGACACTGAGCGACTGTGTTTGTTGGGAAATCAAGTTTGACGACTTTCAAGCCATGTTCAATGATATAGTGAATTTTCGAGAACAGCAAAGAGGCTTGCTTTTAAAAAGCTATTTTGCGCTAAAAGAACACAACATATCATTGATTGCTGACCACGCAAAAGACCGATACTTGAAGTTTTTGAAAGAAAAACCGCACATCATTCAAAATGTTCCTTTGAAATATATAGCTACTCTTTTGGGCATCACAGATACGTCTTTGAGTAGAATACGAAAGGAAATTATGCATGAATAGCAAAATCAGTTTGTGGTGTGTGTCTTCACACACACCACAAAATTATGCCATCAGCTCAAGTAGCGCGGGATAGTCTTGGGAGGCAAGTTTGAAGAAACCGCCACTTGCTTTGCTCTTTGTCCAGTTTTCTATGATTTGTGGGTGCTTATCAGCTCCGATACTTGCCTGCCCCAGCCTGATATGCGCACCCATCTCTGTATAAAAAGCCTCAAGAGCTTCTATAAACTCCACCCCTGTATGACCATCGCCAAGTACACGCGCCGCCAAAAAATCTAATTTTGCACTTGCCTGCGTTTGGTGATACTTAAGCCAAGCAGGATAGACTATCGCAAGTCCCGCGCCATGTGCTATGTCAAAAAGTACAC
The DNA here is from genome assembly GCA_013298105.1 of Cytophagales bacterium. GTDB lineage: Bacteria > Bacteroidota > Bacteroidia > Cytophagales > Microscillaceae > RDXI01. The sequence continues at coordinate 5,495 of JAAFJK010000061.1, read as the reverse complement.
TTAAACTATGCTCAAGCGCGTGTACGCCCCAATCACCTCCATACTTGCCTGCCGAAAGCGAACCATTCAGCGCCATGGTAGCGAGCCACATCACTTGTGCGCGAGCTTCGTAGTTTTCGGGTTCAGTTACCACTTGCCTGCCATACTGAAAAGCGAGCCTGATAATGTCTGTAGCGATACAATCACTCAAAGGCGAGGGCGTAGGCTCAAAAAATTCCTCCAAACAATGTGAAATCAAATCTACTACCCCGTATGCTGTTTGGGTAGGCGATACAGAGAAGGTATAAGTGGGGTCAAGAAACGACACTTTTGGATATAGCAGTGGACTTCCGTAACCTATCTTTAGTCCATTTTCGGTGTCTTGTATGACAGTATAAGGATTCATCTCTGAGCCTGTAGCCGCCAGCGTGAGTACCGCCAAAATAGGCAAAGCAGAAGCAGGTTTGGGGGCTTTTTGGGTATAAAAATCCCAAATGGAGTGATTTACGTGATAGCCCATAGCTATAGCCTTAGCCGAATCTAAGACTGAGCCACCACCTACAGCTATTATCATATCCACATTTGCCTCAAGAGCCACCTGTACCGCTTTATCACAATCTTGATAGACAGGATTGGGGCGTATGCCTTCAAAAAGGGTAGGCAAGATGCCCATACTTTCAAGTTGCGCCCAAACGAGGTCAAGCAAGCCGTTTTTTTTGACAGAGCCTTGCCCTATCAATACGAGTGCGCGGTTGCCGTACTTTACAGCTTCTCTGCCGAGCTGGGTTACGACTGCTTTGCCAAAGATGACTTTGGTAGGATTGTGGTAGTTGAAGTTTATCATATACGCACAAAGATACACAAAATTTTTCAAATGATTTTGTTGAATTATTTACGTTTGTCTGACAATTTTTGTGGAGATTAAAAATGTAGGGCAATCCCTTGTGGTTGCTCTTTCTATTTTTACATATTTTATTCCAACCACAGAAATTGTTAGACAACCTGATTTTTTTACTTGTTGCTACGTTTTTTTATTACTTTTGCAAAAATGTTGTTTTATGCTATCTGATACGTTCAAACCAACCTTAAAAGATTACGAACTAATCAAAAAATTACGCAATTTTGATGATTATGAGGCTGTAGAAGCCTTTATTGCGCAAGCTAAACTTCTGATAAGGGAAGTGGGTATTGTAGGCAAGCCTGCCAATTTCCTGTGCGCCTTGCCTACCCAAAATATGAATATTCAGTTTGTCAATAAAATTATTCTAAAATTAGATTTTTCGAATAAATCGCCAAGATTTTCTTACCTTCTTTCAGACGATATACACTTGACTAAAGACTACAAACATACATCAAGAACTGCTTTAGAAAAGTTTGATAACGGAATACAACCTATTTTACGAGTTTTTGAAATAGATGAATTTGATTTTGAGCAAGATGTAAAAGAAGTTTGGTTACATACAGCCAAACTTGCCTACCAATCATACGATACAGGCATACGCGAATACAAATTTAATGATGAACTTTATCGCCTCATCATAGACGAAGTCTATAAAAAAGATGTTTTTTCCTTTGCAAAACATAACTATAGTATGCTCATTGAAAAAAATAACCCGCCAATAGCACCGAATCAAATCCTTTTCGGACCTCCAGGCACTGGCAAAACGTACCAAACCATCAATAAATCTATTCGTATTGTGAATCCTGCCTTTGACTTATCGCAAAACAGACATATTTTAAAGATGGAATTTGATAGACTGTTAAGCGTAAGACAAATTGGTTTTTGCACTTTTCATCAAAATACAGGTTATGAAGATTTTTTGGAAGGCATCAAACCCGAAACGCGCGATAACAAAGTCATTTATGAAGTAAAAGACGGCATATTTAAGCAAATGTGTGTAGAAGCAACCTATCAAATCTACAAATTACATAAAAAGAAGCATACACAAGCTAAAAAACAACCACCTATCATAGACTTTGATACACTTTGGTTGAGTTTTGTGCGCTCGCTTACTACCAAGCATATATTTAAGACCAAAACCAACACAAAACTTGAATGGGTTTGGACAAATGACCGTACCAACTTGATAGTCAAACCTCAAGGAGGTCTGAAAGAATACATGGTTTCAAAGAAAAGAATGGAAGCTATATATGATGGTTTTAAAACCATTGATGAAATAAGAAATGTAACAAATGACATCAATAGTGTAATTGGTGGGACAAATTATAGTGCATATTGGGCTGTTTTCAATGATTTGAAAACATTTGAAAAGACATTGATAGCCCAAATGAAAGAAATCGAGTCAGAAGATACAGATACAGAAAATGAACTTGCCTACCAAGACAAAAAAAATCTGATAGCTGATTTTGACTTACAAGAAGTAAGCCGCGATATACTGGAAAAAGCCCCACGATATGTATTGGTTATAGACGAGATAAACAGAGGTAACGTAGCCCAAGTATTCGGGGAACTTATCACACTCATAGAACCCAGCAAACGAGCAGGTAAGGAGGAAGCCCTTGAGGTGATTTTACCCTATTCACGTGAACGCTTCGCTGTCCCTCTAAATCTCCACATAATATGCACCATGAACACCGCAGACCGAAGCGTGGAAGCACTTGATACCGCACTTCGGAGGCGATTTGTGTTTGAGGAAATGATGCCCTTGCCTGCCCTGCTCGAGAGCATAGACGTAGAAGGCATAGACTTAGCACAACTTCTCACGACCATCAACGAACGCCTTGAGCTACTTCTGGACAAAGACCACGCCATTGGGCATAGTTATTTTTTACATATCCAAAACTTAGATGACCTGAAAAACGTTTTTAAACAAAGCATACTACCACTTTTGCAAGAATACTTTTTGGGTGATGCAGGCAAGGTAAATTTGATTTTGGGCGATGCTTTTGTCGCAAAACAAACCCGCAAAACGTCCTTTGCCAAAAACAATTCCTTTGACCAATACCTCCAAAAAGACCTCCTCAAGCGCGAAATATTCCATTTTACAGACAGTGCGGGCTGGCAGGCAAGTGATTTTCAAGCAATATACGCCTAAATCTGGTTCTTCGAAAGTTATTACGGAAGCTCTCCTCGAATTAGTCATGCTGTAAGCATCTGTTTGCCACTTTAGCACCGTACTTATGCTAAATAAGGGATTCTTGCAGAATAACTATCCAATGGATTTTTAGAAATCCCGTAATAACTTTCTAACAACCCTAAATCTAAAATCGTAAACCGTAAATCCAAAATTGTAAATCAATGTACTCATCTTTTCAAAAACACCTCCAAACCGAACTCGCCAAAATCAAAGAAGCGGGACTTTACAAAAATGAGCGCGTCATCACCACGCCCCAAAGTGCCGTCATTCGTACCACACAGGCAGGCGAGGTCATCAACTTTTGCGCCAATAATTATCTGGGCTTAGGCGACCACCCCGATGTAGTCAAAGCGGCACAAGACACCATGAATACGCATGGCTTTGGTATGGCTTCGGTGCGCTTTATATGCGGTACGCAAGACATTCACAAGGAACTTGAGCAAAAAATTGCAGATTTTTTTGGGACAGAAGATACCATTTTATATGCCGCCGCTTTTGATGCGAATGGAGGCGTTTTTGAACCGCTTTTGGGCGAAGAAGATGCCGTAATTTCTGATGAACTGAATCACGCTTCTATCATCGATGGCATTCGCCTCTGCAAAGCAAAGCGTTTCCGTTACAAAAACAACGACATGACAGACCTCGAAGCCAAGCTACAAGAGGCAAAAGATGCCCGCTTTCGCTTGATTGTTACAGATGGCGTATTTTCGATGGACGGATTCATAGCCCAAATGGACAAGATATGTGAACTTGCCGAAAAATATGATGCTATGGTCATGACAGACGAGTGCCACTCCGCAGGCTTCATAGGCAGAACGGGTAGAGGCGTGCCTGAACTTAAGGGCGTACATGGCAAAGTAGAAATCGTAACAGGTACGCTCGGAAAAGCATTGGGCGGAGCTATGGGCGGATTCACGACAGGCAAACGCGAAATCATAGAACTTTTGCGCCAACGCTCTCGACCTTATTTATTCTCCAATACCCTCGCACCTGCCATCGTAGGGGCTTCTATCAAGGTGTTGGATATGCTTTCACAAAATACCGAATTGCGCGATAAATTGGAGTGGAATACCCAATATTTCCGCAAAAAAATGACTGAAGCAGGTTTTGATATACGTGAAGGTGAACACCCGATAGTGCCTATCATGCTGTATGACGCACCTCTTGCACAACAATTTGCCGAAAAACTATTGCACAAAGGCATCTATGTCATAGGATTTTACTACCCTGTAGTGGCGCAAGGCAAGGCACGTATCCGCACCCAGATTTGCGCCCTGCATACTCAAGAACACTTAGACCGCGCTATCCAAGCCTTCACAGAGGTAGGCAAGGAATTAGGGGTTTTGAAATAATTTTTTTTTCGGTTGTCAATCCGCTCGCGGTTGGCAATCCGAAAAAAAGACCGCGAATTTATTTTTTTCGGTTGTCAATCCGCTCGCGGTTGGCAATCCGAAAAAAAGACCGCGAATTTATTTTTTTCGGTTGTCAATCCGCTCGCGGTTGGCAATCCGAAAAAAAGACCGCGAATTTATTTTTTTCGGTTGGCAATCCACTCGCGGTTGTCAATCCGAAAAAACAAAAAAACAATTGATTTTGAACGTAAATCAAAAATCATAAATCTTCCAGATGAACTCTCCAGCAAACATTTTCAAAGGGCAATTTCTTACCGAACCCACCGAGATACAAGCCCGCCTCACAAACATTCGCGCTATCCTGACAGATTGGGACGGCGTATTCAACAACGGCGTAAAAAGCGAAAAACACCCCAGCCATTATTCAGAAATTGACTCCATGGGGACAAACCTCATGCGCTATAGTTTTTGGCTCAAGACACAAGAAGTTGTGCCTTTTGTCATCATCACAGGCGCGAATAATCCTGTAGCGATTGAGCTATCTAAGCGCGAAAAATTTACGCAAATGTATTCACACATTTTGCACAAAGAAGAAGCTCTTTGGCACTTTTGCGAGCATAATAACCTAAAACCCGAAAATATCGCCTTCATTTTTGATGATGCAAACGACCTCCAAGTAGCCAAACAGTGCGGGCTTCGATTTGCAGTAAAACGCTTGGTAACGCCTCTTTTTACAGAGTTTGTGCAAGAAAATAATTTGGCAGACTATCTCACAGAAGCCGAAGGTGGAAAAAATGCTGTCCGCGAAATCACAGAACTCATCATGTATCTACAAGGCAACTACAAAACAGTGCTGGAAGATAGAATGGAATTTAACACAAGCTATCGCGCCTATTGGCAGGCAAGGCAGGCACAAATGCCCAAGTTTTATGAAAAAGACAATGCTTATTTTACAGAAATTATTATTTGAGCTGTTTTATTATTTCTGGTTCTTAAAAAGGGTTGTCTGACAATTTTTGTGGAGAAGCATTTTTTGAGCAAATTCAGATTTAAGAAACGCCTTTTT
>JAAFJK010000376.1 GCA_013298105.1 Cytophagales bacterium | reverse complement strand
GATTACACTGTCATGGCAGATAACTATGAACATCTTGAAGGCTACAACCCATCGGCTGACCTTGGATTGGGCTGTGGCTTGCCTACCGAATTTGCACAAATCCACGCTGGAGATACAGTAGTAGATTTGGGTTCGGGCGCAGGCAATGATTGTTTTGTGGCGCGAGCCATTGCAGGCGAGGCAGGGCGCGTCATAGGCATAGACATGACTCCAGCCATGATTACCAAAGCGCGTCAAAATGCTGAAACACTGGGCTTTACGAATGTAGAGTTTTATTTGGGAGAGATTGAGCAAATGCCCTTGCCTACCGAAACGGCTGACGTGGTAGTAAGTAATTGTGTACTAAATCTTGTACCCAACAAAGAAAAAGCTCTTGCCGAAACATACCGTATCTTGAAAAAAGGAGGGCATTTTAGTATATCAGACATTGTGCTTAAGGGGAACTTGCCTACCGAGCTACAAAAAGAAGCCGAGATGTATGCGGGCTGTGTATCGGGTGCGATTCAGCAGGAGGCTTATCTGAGTTTGGTAGGCAAGGTAGGATTTCAGCATATCCAAATTCAAAAATCTAAAGAAATAATCTTGCCTACAGACATACTTAGTCAATACCTGACTGAAGCTCAAATACTGGAATTTCAGAACAGTGGTACAGGTATTTTTAGTATAACCGTTTATGCGGAAAAGTAAAAAAAAACCGAACTAAAATTTTTAGTTCGGTTTTTTGCTTAGGAACGAGTAAAAAATAACTTGAGAATATTTAGCCACGCTGTAAGCGTCTGTTATCGAGCTTTTACGCAGTTAGGCAATACCAACAGACGCTTACAGCGTGGCTTCGCGTGAGTGAAATTATCATGTTATTTTATTTTCATTGCTTATTTCTTCTCCAAATCTATGATTATCTCTGATTTTGCTTCGTTGCTTGCTTTGGCGGCTTTGGCGTTTGAGTCATTGATGTAGGCTTGGTAAGTAGTTTCTTGGGCAAAAGGTCGCTTTCCTATCAGCCTTTCCAAATCATTCTGGAACAAGATTTCTTTCGTGAGGAGTTCTTGCGCAATGATTTCAAGCTGTTCGCGTTTTTCGGAGAGTATCACCTTTGTACGTTCGTAAGCGTGTTCGATAAGTTTGCGGACTTCTTCATCTATCATACGTGCCGTTTCTTCCGAATAAGGCTTATTGAATGAATATTCACTTTGCTTTGAGTCATAATAAGAAATATTGCCCAAGCGTGGATTCATACCATAGATACTTACCATACCATAAGCCATCTTCGTGATGCGCTCAAGGTCGCTCAAAGCCCCTGTTGAAATCCTACTAAACACGATTTCCTCTGCCGCTCTGCCTCCAAACGTCATGCACATCTCGTCTATGAACTGCTCGGTGGTGTATAAAAACTGCTCTTTGGGCAAATATTGCGCATAGCCCAACGCGGCTACGCCACGCGGTACGATACTTACTTTTACCAACGGGTCTGCGTGTTCGAGATACCAACCTGCTACAGCGTGTCCCGCTTCATGATAAGCTACAATGCGTTTTTCTTCGGGCGATATGATTTTATTTTTCTTCTCAAGACCGCCAATCACGCGGTCGACCGCATCTTGAAAATCTTGCATATCTACTTTGTCTTTATCTCTACGCGCCGCTATCAGTGCGGCTTCGTTGCAGACATTGGCAATCTCAGCCCCTGCAAAACCGGGCGTTTGTGCCGCAAGTTTGCGGGCTTCTACGTCCTCATTCAGCAATAAAGGCGCAAGATGGACTTTAAAAATGGCTTCACGCCCCATGATGTCGGGCTTATCGATGCTGATTTGTCTATCAAACCTACCTGGACGCATAAGTGCCGAATCCAACACATCGGGGCGGTTGGTAGCCGCCAAAATGATAACACCCGAATCTGTCGCAAAACCGTCCATCTCTACGAGGAGAGAGTTAAGCGTGTTTTCGCGTTCGTCATTTGCACCAGGCACTTGTCCGCGTCCACGCGAACGTCCGATAGCATCTATCTCGTCAATGAATACGATACAAGGTGCTTTTTCTTTTGCTTGTTTGAAAAGGTCGCGTACACGCGCCGCGCCCACACCCACAAACATTTCTACAAAGTCTGAACCCGAAAGTGTAAAAAATGGAACTCCCGCCTCGCCTGCTACAGCTTTTGCAAGCAAAGTTTTGCCCGTACCAGGAGGTCCTACAAGGAGTGCGCCTTTGGGAATCTTGCCTCCCAAGCGCGTGAATTTGGTGGGGTTTTTCAAGAAATCTACAATTTCTTTAATTTCTTCTTTGGCTTCGTCCAATCCTGCCACGTCATTGAAAGTAATGCGGACTTTGTTGTCTGCATCAAAAAGTGCGGCACGCGACTTACCAATGTTGAATATCTGTCCGCCAGGTCCGCCCGCGCCTGTCATTCTGCGCATGAGCAAAAACAGCCCCACAAACATCAAAATAAACAATCCCCACTGAATAAAAACAGCCACCATGTCAGAACGGTTTTCTGTTTCTACTTTGATTTGGTCTTTTTCAGGAAGTTTCTTTTGTTGCTCATAGAATTGGGTTACAAATACATCATTCGAAGGAAATCGATAACGAAAATGGGGACCCTGCTCGATAGAAAGCGGGTTGCGCTTTTCAGCGAGCTTCCTACGATATTTTTCTTGTTTTAAGCCATCTTTGTTTAGGGTTACTTCTGCATATTCTCTATTCACTATCACGATACCGCTGAGGTATTGTTCACTCAACATGGTATTGAGTTCTGGAAGTTCTATAGAGGCGGTCGCATTCATACGACCTATGTACATGATACCAAACCACCACCACAACCAACGCAATCACTATCCAAAACTGATAACCAGTACGTTGTGGATTGCGATTGGGGCGAAGGTTGTCTTGCCTCTCATCTTGCCTTTGTTCACTCATGGATTTGATTATTGAGTTGTTGAGTTTTTATTAAAAAAAAATAAGTGTAATAGGAGTATTTAATCTACAGATTCGAGGCGCGTAACTTTGGCATCTCCCCAAAGGTCTTCTAAAGCATAGAACTCTCTGCGGTCTTTGCGGAATACGTGCGCCACTACACTCAAGTAATCTAACAAAATCCACTCCTTATTGTTTTTGCCTTCACTCCTCCAAGGCATTTCGTTCGTAAATTTGTAGGCTACATCTTCGGCACTGTCTGCTACAGCATCTACTTGAGTAACAGAGGTACCAGAGCCTATCACAAAAAAGTCTGCAACAGCTTGTGGGATATGTCGAAGGTCTAAAATAACCACGTCAGTAGCTTTTTTCTCAAGCATACCTTGTGCTATAAAATGGCTCAATTCTTCAGAAGAAGTGGTAGTTTTGGGTTTTACTTGTTTTGTCATATAGGGGATATTTGCAAATATCTTGTTTTTTTACAAATTATGGCGCAATTTACATATTATTTCTTAAAAACTATTCCAAATATCACATGATAGGCAAAAAAATAATTTATCTGCCAACTTGTCAGTCCACGAATACCTACCTTGCCTCCCAAGCCACTCAAGAAGACTTACCTGAAGGCACATTGGCATATACTTTTGTGCAGACGGCAGGCAAGGGGCAGAGAGGCAATACATGGGAGAGTGCGCCCAACCAAAATCTTACTTTTTCGTATTTACTCTTGCCTACCTTCCTACCGATAGCCGATATGTTTTTGCTTGGTATGGTTACTGCGCTGGGAGTGCATGATTTTGTGGCGGAGTGGGTAGGCAAGGGCATTGGTCATCTCAACAAAGATGTATCTATAAAATACCCCAATGATGTGTTGGTAGGCAAGCAAAAAATAGCGGGCATCTTGATTGAAAATGCTTTGAGGGGCGAAAACATAGAAAAATCTATAATAGGCATAGGCTTGAATATCAACCAAACGGAGTTCGTAAATCTCCGCGCTACGTCCTTATCTTTGGAAACAGGGCAAACTTTTGACCTCGAAACTTGCCTGCCCACACTGGTAAAATATTTGGGTAAATGGTACGAAATGTTAAAAGAAAAAAAATATATCGAAATAAAAGCAAATTTTCTTGCAAAAAGTTTCCAATTTAACGAACTTTGCACGTACTATACACCTGAAGGCGAAATATATGGCAAAATTATTGACATAGATACGGCAGGCAAGTTGCATTTGGATACAGAAAAAGGCGTGAGAACGTTTTATTTCAAAGAAATATCTTTTTTTTCCTTACAAATGTAATATTTGGGTGTACCTACAGCGTTTAAACTAAAATAATAAAGTGTTTATACCAATATCGTTTGCTAAACCATAAAATCTATGATGAAAAGACTATTATGCTTGTGTGCTTTCGCTCTTTGGGGCTTTGGAGAAGTCCTTGCGCAAAGACCACAATTTTCGCAATATTATGCGGCTCCTATGTATATCAATCCTGCGCTCGCGGGTTCGGACGAGAAGCCCCGTTTTATTTTGAACTATCGCAATCAATGGCCTAACCTACAAGCCAATTTCACGACTTATTCGGGTTCGTTTGATATGTACTTCGACCGCATCAAAAGTGGGGTGGGCGTGATTTATACAGGTGATTTTGTGCCTTCTGCGGGTTTTTCTACCCAAGACATTGGGCTTCAGTATGCCTACGAGCTACAAATGAATAGCAAGTGGACACTTCGTGCAGGTATGCAAGCCTCTTACACGATGTTCAATTATACGTTCTCAAAACTTACGTTTGGCGACCAGTATGATGACCAAGGGTTTTTGAATACGCCTACTGCCGAATCTTTTGGTGGGCAGTTGCGTGGTGTAGTCAATGCGGCAGCAGGTGGATTTCTCTATTCAGAGAAGATGTGGGTAGGTTTAGCGGCGCACAATTTGACACGCCCTCGCCAAGATATTTTGCCCAACAGCAAAACTTCTAATATGCCCATTCACTACTCTTTGCAGTGGGGTATGAATATTCCTTTGAAAAAAGGTGTAAGCTGGCGTGCAAAACAACAAGCAGGATTTCAAGATATGTTGCTTATCCCTACTGTTTTATTCAAACATCAAGGTAAATTCGACCAGTTGGACGTGGGTGCGTATTTCAAACTTCCTCCTTTGGTTTTTGGTGCGTGGTATCGTGGTTTGCCTATCAAACCTTACGAACTTGGACTTGGCAACAACGAATCTTTGGTAGGACTTTTGGGTGTAGAGTGGACTAACTTGAGCGTAGGCTATAGCTATGACTATACTATCTCGGCACTTGGCGCGCGTACAGGCGGAGCGCATGAGTTATCGCTTCGCGTACTGTTGGATACACCTTCAAAAGGACGTGGAAATAAAAAATACTATCGCCACCATTTCCCTTGTCCTAAATTCTAAGATTTAACACAAGATTTCTAAAACAAAAACAGGCAAAACTATGCGTTTTGCCTGTTTTTTAGTTTTATACGACAGAACCTCTTAATTATACATTTCCAGAATACCTTGCAAAGTGCCTAACAAGGTAGGCAAGTTTTGGAGTGTGTAGTACTCAGTGTCTATCCAAAGTTGATTGCCTTCGAGCTTAAGAAACTGCCAAATCAAGCCGTTCGTTACAGCCCCCAAAATAAAAGGCAAAGGCTTATCATTCTGTTCGTTGTAAAGATGTGCGGCATACATTTCTGCGCCACATTGTCCATACCAATTTTGTAAATTGTCGTCTTTTGCTTCAAAAATTGCAAAAACAGGTGTATCAATAAAAGCAGAGGTAGATTTGCTTAACAAATAATCACATCTGCCTTTGAGCGCGTTTTCTTTGTCCACATCAAAACTATAGCCTGAAAAATATTGAAACCGCTCTAAATTTTGTTCATAGAAAGCAGTCATCACAGGCGTAATGAAAAATTCGGATTTTGCTTTCTCATTAGCATTGGGAAGTCCTTTATTGACTTTTAATATTTGAACAAGCCAAGAGGGTACTTCAAAAGGTAAACAAATAAGTTGTAACTCTTTGTAACGATTTTCTATCCCAAACATCTTTTTGAGATTTTCAAGTGTAAAATCGGAGTAACTTGTAGGTCTGTCTTTGATTTCTTTTGCCATGCCTGTATATTTTACTGCAAATATACATATTTTTGCTCATACCAATACACAATTTGATTTTTCTTCAGTTTGTTGAAGTGTTAGCCTAAAACTTAAAAAATGCTGTTCGTTCAGGTCTTCAGACTTGAACGTAAAGGCAATGCGATTTGTAACCGCTACGCCAAAGGCGAATAG
>JAAFJK010000030.1 GCA_013298105.1 Cytophagales bacterium | reverse complement strand
TTATGGTTACTTTTTCCTTGCCTGCCAAGCCATTCATGCGCGCGGTATCAGAGTCAGGCAAGAACTCTGAAAGTAATGCTTCAATGCGCTGAATCTCTTGTACGCCTTCTGCGAGCCATTGTTGGGCGATGGCTTCTTCTTGAGCGACTACACCGAGAGAAAAAGCTGTTCCCATCAATTTTTGATGCACGCTATAGACTTTCATTTCAAGTCTGTAAGTTTGATGGCGATTTCCTGTATCAGTTGGGAGGTGTTGGGGCTTTCCAACGAAATTTGTTTAAAATCACTTCCCTCCAAAGAAGTAAGCACAAGCGTAGGAAATTCGCCTTTGAATTGGTATTTTTGGGCGAGTTGCTCGTTTTTCTTTTTGAGGTCGGCAGGTTGTTTTTGGCGTTGTGGGAAATCGACCTTGAGAAGCTCAATTTGATTGTTTTGCAGGAAAGTTATAAATGCACTGTCTGAAAGTACATTTTTTTCTAATTTTCTGCAAGAGGCGCACCAATCCGAGCCTTCAAAAACGATAAGTTGGTATTTTGTGCAAGGATTTGGGAAGCTAAAACTTACCAAAAACAAGCAAAGTAGGGGCATAACTACTCGATACATATATTTTTAAAACTATAGTGGTTTTGTGATATGCAAAGCTATACAAAGCACATTTAAAACCAAAATAAATCAGCTGGTATTTTTAGTTGTCTGACAATTTTTGTGGAAGTGCTGAGTTTGTGATTGTGAGCGAAGCGAACAATCTCATGCTTCGCTCACAAATCGTTTCCCTTCCACAAAAAATGTCAGAGAACCAAAAAAACTAATCCAAAAACTTTGCTTCACGTTTTTGCATACTTGCCATAGCCGCTTCTACCGCATCTTGCGAAAAGAGCATAGCCGCGTTCCAAGTAGCCACATAATTCAAGCCATCAGCGATGCTGTGGTCGCGTGAATATTGCATGATTTCTTTAGTGCCTCTGGTAGCCAAAGGCGACTTTGAGGCGATGGCGGTCGCTGTACTCCAAACCGTTTCTTGCATCTCCTCGAAAGAGGCAAAAGCACGATTTACAAGGTGGATTTGCGCCGCTTCAGTGCCAGAGATGGTTTTGCCTGTGTAGGCAAGTTCGCGGGCTATGCCTTCTGATACTATGCGCGGTAGCCTTTGTAGCGTACCCACGTCAGCCACGATAGCAAGGTCTATTTCTTTGACACAAAAGCGGGCATCTTCAGTCGCATAGCGCATATCACAAGCCGTAATGAGGTCTATCGCCCCACCGATACACGCGCCATGAATCATGGCTATGACAGGTTTTCGGCAATTTTCTATGGCATTAAAAGCGTTTTGGAGGCTAAGAATCCAACGCCTGAGCTTTTCGCGGACGCGCCCCATGTCCTCTTTGCTGTTCATCATTTGCTGGATTTCTGCGAGCATCGAGAGGTCTATGCCTGCGCTAAAGTGCTTGCCTGCCCCTTTGATGATGACTACTCTGCAGTCGGGCGTTTCATCAAGCATCTGCATGGCTTGGGGCAGTTCCTCCCAAAAGTCGCGCGTCATGGCATTGGCGCGGTCGGGCAGATTCAGCGTAAGCGTAGCTACATGGGCATTGATTTCTACTGAAATGGTTTTATACATACTTTTTGGATTTACAATTTTGGATTTACGGTTTACGATTTAATCCTTTAAACGCAAAAGTACAGCGTTCTTGGTGTTTTTTTGCAATAACGCTGTACTTTTTTTGGTGCGTTGTCAAGAAAAAAGACCGTTTATTTTTCATTGACAACGTGAAAAATAAACGGTTCGTACTTCAAACTTCAAACCTCGTTTTAGCTTTCTCCAAACTCTACCTCTCCGCCTTTGGGTTTCTTTTTCTTATCCCAAGGTTTTCCGCGCTCGGCTTCCGCCATGCGGACTATTTTTGGATAAAAAGTAGCCAATACCTCCACCAAATCTTGTTGAAAAGCCATCACTTGTCTGATGTCCTTGTATGCCATAGGTGCTTCGTCCAAATCCGCGCCAATCAATGTAACGCCTTCCTCTTGCAAAGCCTTGTCCCATTGCGGTTT
>JAAFJK010000089.1 GCA_013298105.1 Cytophagales bacterium | reverse complement strand
ATACAGGCACTTATAGTTGAAACACAAACTTCTGCTATAACCAATTTAGAAGCTAAATTTGATGCATTTGTAGATGAAGTCAAATATAGTTTTCAGTCTAACTTCCAAAAAGTAAAAGAATACTTTGAGTACATAGAAGGACGCATAGATGACCTCGAAGCCAAACTAACCACCGAAAATAAAAACACTGCAGAACGCGTGGACAAAATAGAGGAAAAGCTCGACTTCAAAGCTGTTGCGTGTATATACGTCCTGTTTTGCCCAAGAAGAAAATGGTATAAAATAGGCTCGAGCTATGATGCCAAAACCAGAAAAAAAACCTTCACTGTTATAGAAGCCAACCTAAAAATCGTCATAGAAATCCCTTGCGCCTCAAGAGATGAAGCATACGCTCACGAAAATGCTTTGCACAAACGTTTTGCTGATAAACACAGAGAAGGCGAATGGTACGCATTGGACGAAAACGACTTGGCTTATTTGAGAAACCTCGCACAAAATAATACTACACACCTCATGCAGCAAATGGCATAAATTACACCTTGCCTGCCACTCGGTAGGCAAGTTTTTTTGAGATAGTTATAAACAAGTGTGGATAAGGTGTGGATAAGTATGTGGATAAACCCTCGACTTATCCACATTATTGCCTTTAGGGTGTGGATAAAGACGGTTATTTCGAAAGACTTATAAACAAGTTATCCACATTTTCAGAGATGCGGTGTGGATAAGTCGGCTTTTAGTGTGGATAAGTCGGGAATAAATGTGGATAAGATAGTGGATAAGTCGGGGATAACTAAAGCCTTGCCTACCCAATGTGGATAACTCAAGACTTATACACGATTTACCCACAGAGTTATCCACAAAAAAAGGCAAGTTATCCACGCTTATTTTTTAAACGCATCTCGACAATGTCGTGTGGATAAGTATGTGGATAAGTAACTTAAATCATTGTATAACAAAGGATTAAGTTGTGCATAATTTTTAAACATTCGAGGGATAATACAATTCACTTTTTGCCTAAAGTGAGTTATCCACATCCCTTTATAATGATGATAAATATTTATTATTTATTTACAAAATAATTAAAGAAAACCGTTTTTTGGCAGATTTTAACCCCTATTTTCAAAATAGACATCTTAAACTCAAAATCAGGGAAAATTGGAAGTTTGTTTTTTGAATTTATAAGTCAAAAAATACGTGAACAAAATTTTTAAAATAAAAAGCGTTTTTAGGCGCAAGAATTGATGCAATGAAGCAAAGCATATACTTTCATAGATATTGATTTTAAATCAAACCTTGCCTGCCTAAAACGCCTTAAAACAAGATACATAGACCATAGATGTAGTATGTATTTTTAAAATTTCAAGAAAAAGTTTTGCGGGCAGGCAAGGACATTTACGAATTATGGTTTAGCAAATATAAATTATCTGAAAATTAACATAAAATACTGATAAACAAATATTTATCAATATATTAAATTAAGTTTATCCACAAAGTTACCCACAATGTTGATAACTTTTATACAGGTAGTTTGAATTTTGTTATAAAAAATATTGTCGCAAAGTTATCACATCTTCTCGAACAGGACTTTTTGTACTTTGTTCAGAAAAAAGCTATCTTTGCACCTCAAAACTTTTTTCATAAAATACAAAGACTATGAAACGATACTTAGGTGTACTTTTGCTCACTGTACTTTGGGGCTGCAAAGATGGGCTGGAAAATGTAGGAAAAAAAGAAGTCTATGACGAAGCCATCATCAAAGCCTTCAACCTAAAAATACAACTCTCCGACTCTGCCAAACTCAAAATACAAGTCCAAGCACCTCTGCAGCTCGAGTTCCAAAATGGCAACCAAGAATATCCCAAAGGCGTAACGGTAGAGTTCTACAATGCACAAGGCAAAAAAACTACGCGCCTCACTTCAGAGGCAGGCAAGTACAACAAAAGTACCCACATCTACACCGTCTGGGGCAATGTAGTAGTCCGCAATCTTGAAAAAGACGATAAACTTGAAACAGACGAACTGCATTGGTCGCCTCATGCACAAGACATTTATACTTCCAAAAAAGTAAAAATAACCACGCCTACAGAGATTTTGGAAGGCAACGGTATGCGTGCCAAACAGGACTTTATGACCTACAAAATAACCCAGCCCACAGGCAAATTCACTGTAAAAAAATGAAACTCTTAGACGCTATTTTGTTGGCAGTTATTGCCGCATTTTTGATTATGGGTTCCTATCATACATACAGGTATGGCATAGCGTATAGTTATCACTTGTTCATGATAGTGATTGCCGCACTGCTTTGGCTCAATGTACGCGGGGTAGGCAAGGCACCCGAAAAGCCTTCCAAAAACCAGCCAAAACCTAAAAAAAAATAGCTATGCGCTTCATATCATTTCTTTTGTGGGCAATCCTGACTTGCCTGCCCTTCCAACTCTATGCACAGGCAGAACCAAAATTTGCTTTTTTACGCACCGCCCATTACGCGACTATGCCGTATATGATGCCCGATTATTTTCAAGAAGAAGCGTGGACAGACTCGCTCATGCAAGTCATAGCACAAAGCATCAAAAGCACCTTGAAAGTCCAAAAAGTAGATTACAAACAGCACCAAGCCATTACCTATCACCCCACTTCATTACCCGAAGAAGGCACAGGCTACAACTTTACCAACACTGCCTACGAATATTTTGCTGAAGTCCAAACAAGCGTTACGCTTGGACACAACCGAAAAAATCTTCCTGAACTTGACAAAGGACTTTTTACGCTCTATCTGCGGGTATATGACCAAAAACAACGCAGGGTACTGCAAAAAAATGCCCAAGTCCGCTTTGTGGTTGAACCTGATAAAGAAGGTATGGGAGATGCGTGGCTTAGTGCGTCCCAATTCAAACAACTCTACAACCAAGCCCTGCATATCACTTTTCAAAAGCAAAAGAATGACAACAAGACGTGGAATTTCCAACAAACACCTTCCGCAGAGTTACAAGACTTTATAAGCAAAGCCAATCCCTCACACATATACGCCGAAGCACGTGGGCAATATAAGTGGGTAATGCCTGACAGCTCTTTTACGCTTGGGCTGGAACTTCAAATGCCCCATTATGAAGCCAAAACCCATAGACGTGAAGCTACCCTCATGTGGGCAGGCAAGGTAAGAAATCAAGTCAAAGGATTGCTTTCAGACAAAAAACCACAAGAGCTTTTTATACAGTTTACAAGACCACAATTCAATTTTGCGGCTTTGCAAAGTGGAGAAGTATTGGATATTGCCGAAACAGACGAACAGAAAAACGTTTGGACATGGCTTGCCTACCAACACAACGGACTTGTAAAAGTGTATCAAGGAGATGAACTCAAAGCGGTCTTAGTGCGCCAAGAAGGTTATAAATGCTACCTTTCCCACAGACTGCGCACAGGCGACCAAGCCATGATAGGCTATCTTCTCACGGCTGATGTACTTGTACGTGCTTTACAAAAACAATACGACTTCCGATAAATCTCTAAAAAAGTTTTCCCAACCCATGTTATTTCACGAAAAAGTAGCCTACAATTATTTTCACAAACTCTTTGACAAGCCCAAGAAAAAACTTGTGTTGGGAGATGCTTACCATATCTTGAATGAATACGAGCAGAAGCAAATCCGCCAGATAAGATTTCAAGCCCTATTTTATGCAGGGCTTTTTGGAATGTTGGGTGTAGTATTATTGTATTTGCCTTTACAGCTTTTTCCGTCTCTGTTTCCTTCTTTTGATATTTCGCTTGCGTGGGTAGGCAAGGTGCAAGTGCCTTGGGCATATACGTTATACATGGTTTTGTTGGCTGTTTTGGAAATATTCGCGCTTACGTGGCTGAATCTTGTCATTGTCCATGCCATCAGCAGGGTTTGCCGCTTTCCTACCCCAGATGACGAACGCTACCAAGAACATATCCAAATCCTTTTTGAAGTAAGTCTGGATAAAAACAATACACAACAACTACGTTTAGGCATCAATCCATTGGCGGGACTGTCGCCCACAAGAATTTTGATATTTTCTACCCTGTTCATGTTGAAAGCTACATTGACCAATATTTTTGTAAAGTTTATTTTTAGAAGACTTTTTACGCGCTGGGCGATACTGCCTTATTTAGACTATGTAAGCGTTTTGGTGTTTTCGGCTTGGAATATGTACGCTACACACTTAGTAGTCAATGCTGTAAAAATAAGGGTAATGGCTCCGAATTTGATTTATCAACTCACTGAACGCTTACATCATGAATTTAAAAGCCATGATTCATTCAAGGAAATCTTGCTTGAAGTCTTGCAATTCATTGCTGTAGCGAAGCGGAATTTCCACCACAATCATTACCTTTTGGCGGAGAGCATCATCAATGCCTTTGAACTTCCCCGCTTGCCTGAAATCAAAGTAGAGCAAGAAGCCTTGTTGATAAAACTAAGAGCCTTGCCTACCAACCTAAAACAAGGCATGGCTAAACTATTTGTGCTGGGGCTTTTGATAGATGGCAGTATTTCTTGGAGAGAGAAACGAGCCACTGAGATATTGATGGAGCAAAATTTGTGGCAAGTAAATGTGGCAGAACTCAAAGCGTGGGCGAGCGACTTTAAGGCAGGCAAGGGCTTAGATAAGTTATTTCAACATGGGGTAAAGTTGATATAAGTATCTTAAAAAACACCTTGCCTACCCAGCAGGACATTATGCCATTTGCATGAGGTGTTTTATATTGCTTTGCTCAAGGCTTTTCAAATACGCCAAGTCATTTTCGTCCAATGCGTACCATTCGCCTTGCCGATGCTTCGTGATAAAACGTTTTTTCAAAGTAGTTTCTTGGTTGTATGCTTCATCACGTGAGAATACAGGTATCTCCAATATGATGACAAGATTCGCATCTATGACATCAAATGCTTTTTTTCTACCTTTGGTATTGTGGCTTGAGCCTATTTTGTACCATCTTCTTCTTGGACAAAATATGATATAGATGTATGCTACAGCTTTGAAGCCCAATGTTTCCTCTATTTTGTCCACGCGCTCTACGGTGTTTTCTACCACGTTTTTTTCTTGAATTTGTGTATTTTGCAGGGAGGCAATTTGTGCCTGTTGTGCTTTTAGTTCCTTGGAAAGAGATTCAAGTGTTTGTGCCGTTGTTTTTTGCTCTTTGCGCAAATTCGTTACCTCTGTTTCGAGGTCAGCTATATTTGCCCCAAGTGAAGCACATTTATTGAGTACGAATTGAAAGGCTTTTTCTATAGCCTCTATATTGGCATCATGTTGTGCGTCATCTTTTTCAAGATTTTGCGTGAGTTCGTGCCAGAGAGCATAGATTTTTGAAAAATCCTTTTTAAGTTCCGCAAAAGAGAGTACAAGTTTAGCCTTGAACGCTATGACTTGGGGTGTGTTGCGAGAGAGTGTTGCTATAAAAATAGCTTGGTCTTCATCAAGATAGCAAAAACGTGTATGTTTTATCCCACGCCCTTTTTCTACTTTTACTGCTCCGTTTTCAAAACGGAGCAGTGAAAACTTGGCTTCAATGTCATCTTTATATTTCAAGACAACATTACGAAACCAATCGGCATGATTAACGCCTAATGCCTCAGCGATTAAGCGACTATCTACTACATGAGCGCCGTCATGTAAAATAATAGGGAACAAATCATTTGGATTTCCCACCGAAATTGTGTTATTTTGCATTGCTTTAACAATGTTTAAGGTTAAGTCGCCCCTTGCAAAATGTCGAGAAAACGAATGCAGGGGGCTTTTCCAATATGGAATGGGCAAAGCTATGCAATAAATTTGTGTATTGCAAATATAATGACAAAAAAGCCCCCATATATTCCCCTTTCGGGGGTTAGAGGGCTGGCAGGCAAGGTGTTGTGCGAATGGGACATTATGCCATTTGCGTGAGATGTTTTATATTGCTTTGCTCAAGGCTTTTCAAATAAGCCAAGTCATTTTCGTCCAATGCGTACCATTCGCCTTGCTGATGCTTCGTGATAAAACGTTTTTTCAAAGTAGTTTCTTGATTATAGGCTTCATCACGTGAGAAGACAGGTATTTCCAATATAATGACAAGATTCGCATCTATGACATCAAATGCTTTTTTTCTACCTTTAGCATTGTGGCTTGAGCCTATTTTGTACCATCTTCTTCTTGGACAAAATATGATATAGATGTGTGCTACAGCTTTGAAGCCCAATGTTTCCTCTATTTTGTCCACGCGCTCTACGGTGTTCTCGAGGGTTTTATTTTCGGTGCTTAGTTTTGCCTCGAGGTCGTCTATGCGCCCATCTACGTACTCAAAATATTCTTTCACTCTCGGAAATTCTGTATTCAAGAATTTCATGATGTTGTCCACGTCATTGCGATTATTTGCAATATCTTTTTCAAGTGATTGCAGGGAATCAAATTGTTGTTGGATAATAAGTTCTTGGATTTGCTTTAGTTTATCTTCGCAAGAGATGAAGTACTGTCGAGCCTTTTTGCCTTGATGATTATTTTCCACCATAGCAAGCTCTTTAGCCATGTTTATGCTGAGACAATATTGGATTTCACGCCCACCGTTTTCTAAAATTTTAGAAAACGATATATAATCAGATATTTCACTAAAATCGTATTTCTCTATACGGTTTTTTATCCAGTCTGCAAATTTTGATTTTATTTCCAAAAACTCGTGTAGTTCTCTGGCAGAAACGAAATACTCTCCGTTTTCGTGTAGCTCGACCTTGATGGGAGCTTGCACATCATTTGCAAATATCGAAACTTTGTTGTTCATTTGCAGTTAGTTTTATGTTTAAGTGAAACCATCGCCCTCTGCAAAATGTC
>JAAFJK010000408.1:855-5774 GCA_013298105.1 Cytophagales bacterium | reverse complement strand
CTTCTTGGACACCTGAAACCATCACGACAAGTGCAAGTGATGTGTGCGACTTAAAAATAAATGGCTCAGAAATCTATGCACTTTATCACGACAATGCTCAAGTAAAATTAGCCAAAAGACCACTTGCAGGAGGTGCTTGGGCTATAGAAAATGTAGTAGCTCAAGATAGCATCTATCACAGAGGCACTGTATTTTTTGCAAGTGATAACACGCCATATATTGCTTTTGTGAAAGGGCAAGTTACGAATGCAGAACTCAAAGTGTATAAAAAAACTGCAGGTGCTTGGAGTTTGGTATTTTCTAATCCTTGCCTACAGTTTCATAGCAGTTACTGGAGTCAAGGACAAAATCCTACTATGATACAAAAAGACGGAAAAGTATATGTGTTGTATTCAGATAACTACAACGTTTATCTGACAAACCTCAATGGTGTGCCTACAGGTCTTTCTGTCGCGCCTACTGCCTTGGCTTTTGGTACTATAACGGCAGGCAGTAGCACTACCAAAACCTTTACAGTTACAAATGTAGGTACTTCGCCTGTAGTCGTGCAAAGTGTGAATTATCCTACAGGTTATGCGGGTACTTTTGCGGGAGGAACGATAGCTGGAGGAGCTTCGCTGACTGTTACGGTTACGTTCGCTCCTACTACATCGGGTACTTTCAATGGGGTAGTGCGTATGAATGTAGATGGCGTTTGTGGGGGATATATCGTGAATGTAACAGGTTTTGTATGCACCCCGCCCACCCTCACAAACAACCTCTCCACCACCTATACCAATACCCAAACCAATATACCTATAGTAGCCTCGCCTGCTGGAAGTACCTTTACGGCAAATGGCAACCCCATCACTACCCTCAATCCAAATCTGCTCGGCGTAGGGACGCATACTATAGCGCAGTCATTCACAGATGCGAACGGATGTAGCAATACCTTGCCCAAAACCATCACAGTCATACAAGTGCCTACTATAGCGAACTCCACAGGCAATACTTGCTGGACAAATACCAACATAACCATAGATGCCAATACCACCCTCACAGGTTCAGGCAATCTCACAGGAGCTATAGTAAACTTCGGGACAGGCTACAACAGCAGTGCCGATAGATTGGTTTATCCTGCAGTTTTGTTTGGTGTAACGGGTACTTTTGATATATCCACAGGTGTATTAAAACTGACAGGAACTGCCACTGTAGCCCAATACCAACAAATCCTCCGCACTATCCAATACCAAAACATCAGCCCAACACCTGCATACGGGACTATCAAACCCATCAATTTTACAATGGGTGATGCACTTCCGCTTGTGCCTTGTGGCAATGCTAAAGCACATTTTTATAGGTTTGTGTCTGCTATTGGGGTTTCTTGGACAGACGCAAAAACTCAAGCAGAGGCACTTAACTATTTTGGTATGCAAGGATATTTGGCAACAATTATGTGTTCACAAGAAAATGGGGACTATCAAACCCATCAATTTTACAATGGGTGATGCACTTCCTTTTAGTGGTACACAACATTTTTATAAATTTATTCCTGCGCCTGCTATTACTTGGACAGATGCTAAAGTACAAGCTGAAGCCTTGAGTTATTTTGGATTGCAAGGCTATTTAGTAACCATTACTTCTGCTCAAGAAAATGTTTTTGCTTTCAATTCTATAGCGCAAAACGGCTGGATAGGCGCAAGTGATGATATTTCTCAAAATGGTACATTTTCGCCAAATGGCGAAGGGGCTTGGTATTGGGTTACAGGTCCCGAAAAAGGCACAAGATTTTGGCAGGGTACATATTGGAGCGGGAGTGCCATAGGCGGTAATTATGTAAATTGGGATAATATTCAACCTGATAATTGCTGTACAGGGGAGAATTTTGCGCAATTTTGGGTTAGTGCAGGTTTTGGAAAATGGAATGATTTACATAACTCTCTAAGTCCGAGTTTAATTTCAGGCTACTACGTTGAGTTTGGAGGCTTACCCAACGAACCTACTCTACAAACGACCAGCACCAAAAACGTAGAATTAGCGACAAAGTTAGATTTTACGTTGGCTTCTATCGTGTGTGCAGATGCGCCTGCTATTACGCTTGCGGGCTTGCCTGCAGGTGGTACTTTCAAAGTAAATGGCTTGCCTGCCACTGCTATCAATCCTATGGCTTTGGGTGTGGGTACGCACACTGTAGTCTATGAAAAAGCGGGTTGTACCTTGCCTGCCACGAAGACTATAGAAGTGAAATCCTTGCCTGCCCTTTCGTTTGTAGGTTTGCAGTCAAGTTATTGTACCAATTCGAGTGCCTTCACTTTGCAGGCAAGTCCTTCAGGCGGTACATTCAAAATCAATGGCATAAGCACTTCTACTTTCAATCCTTCTGCTTTGGGTGCAAATACACACACTGTAGAATACACCTATACAGATGGGAACGGCTGTACCAATACCAAATCACAGCCTGTAGTCGTGAATCCCTTGCCTACCCTCTCTTTCGTGGGATTGCAGGCAAGTTATTGTGTTGATGCTTCAGCCTTTACTTTGCAGGCAAGCCCCGCAGGTGGCAATTTCAAAATCAATGGCGTAGCTGGCAGTTTGTTTAATCCTTTGGTTTTGGGCGCAAATACGCACACTGTAGAATATACCTACACAGATGGAAACGGCTGTACCAATATCAAATCACAACCTGTCATAGTCAATCCTTTGCCAGTCTTGAGTTTTGTAAGTTTGAATAGCGCGTATTGTGTGAGTGCATCAGCGTTTGGTCTGCAGGCAATTCCTGCAGGTGGCAGTTTCAAAATCAATGGCATCTCGGCTACCCAATTTACCCCCAATGCTTTAGGCGTAGGAACGCATACAGTCCTTTATGAATACACTGATGGAAACGGTTGTAAAAATACCAAAACGCAACTTGTAGCTGTCAATGCCTTGCCTACCCTCTCTTTCGTAGGTTTGCAGTCAGGTTATTGTACCAATTCGAGTGCCTTCACTTTGCAGGCAAGTCCTTCAGGTGGCACATTCAAAATCAATGGTGTAAGTGCTACCCAATTCAATCCTTCTGCTTTAGGGGCAAATACGCATACAGTCCTCTATGAATACACAGACGGAAACGGCTGTACCAATACCAAATCACAACCTGTAGTAGTCAATCCCTTGCCTACCCTCTCTTTCGTGGGATTGCAGTCAAGTTATTGTATCGACACGCCTGCTTTTGGTTTGCAGGCAAGTCCTTCAGGCGGTACTTTCAAAATCAATGGCGTAGCTGGCAGTTTGTTTAATCCTTTGGTTTTGGGCGCAAATACGCACACTGTAGAATACACCTACACAGATGGAAACGGCTGTACCAATATCAAATCACAACCTGTCATAGTCAATCCTTTGCCAGTCTTGAGTTTTGTAAGTTTGAATAGCGCGTATTGTGTGAGTGCATCAGCGTTTGGTCTGCAGGCAATTCCTGCAGGTGGCAGTTTCAAAATCAATGGCATCTCGGCTACCCAATTTAATCCCAATGCTTTAGGCATAGGAACGCATATAGTTCTTTATGAATACACTGATGGAAACGGTTGTAAAAATACCAAATCACAGCCTGTAGTAGTGAATCCTTTGCCAGTCTTGAATTTTGTAGGTTTGAATAGTGCGTACTGTATTGATGCGCCTGCTTTTACCCTACAGGCAAGTCCCGCAGGCGGTACATTTACTATAAATGGTACAAGTGCGACTTCGTTTAATCCTACCGCTTTGGGCGCAAATACATACACTGTAGAATATACTTACACAGATGGGAATGGCTGTAGCAATACCAAAACGCAAACAGTAGTAGTGAATCCCTTGCCTACCCTTGCGTTCTACAATGTACCCGATAGATATTGCCCTCAAGCTGTAGCGTGGACATTGCAGGCAATTCCTGCGGGTGGACAATTCGCGGTAGATGGCGTGCCTACTACTGCCTTAGACCCCACACAATACACTATCGGCACAGACGTAACTGTAACCTATACTTATACAGATGCGAATACTTGCACGAACACGATTAGCAAAACCATTGCCATCATTCCGCCTGATTTCTATGAAGATGTAGAAATAGATACTACAGTTTGTCTTGCGCCCAATAAAATGTTTGTTATCGAAGCACTTACAGAAGCAGAAGTGGCACAACTAAGCGCAGATGGTTGGAATGTAAGCTATTTGTGGTCAAATGGCGCAAGCACAAGTAGCCGTACTATAGCCTTGCCTGCCAAACATGGCACTATGCAAGACCTAAGTGTGATAGTAAAAGACCAGACAAATTGCTATCAGCGCGAGATTCATTTCAAAGTAACATTTGACTGTAAGCCGAACTTCCACGTGCCTACTGCCTTTACGCCTGATGGCAATAATTTGAATGACGTTTTGAAAACTTTTGGCAAGGACATTTCAGGCTTGAATTTCAAAATATTCAATCGCTGGGGTGAGCAAATCTATACCAGCACAGACCTGAAGCAAAAATGGGACGCTACTGTAGGTGGCAAACCCGCCCCCGCAGGTGTGTATGTATGGCAGGCAAGCTACAGAAGAAATGACAGCGGAGAAATCAAAACAGCACAAGGGCGCATTACGCTGATAAGATAGCACATGGGCGATTTACGATTTACGATTTACGATTTACAATTTACGATTTACGATTTACGATTTACGATTTGGAACGAGTAAAAAATAACTTGAGAATATTTAGCCACGCTGCAAGCGTCTGTTATCGAGCTTTTACGCGGTTAGGCAATACCAACAGACGCTTACAGCGTGGCTTCGCGTGAGTGAAATTATCATGTTATTTTATTTTCATTCCAAAGAAAAATAAGCGGATTATTTTTTATTTTCAACGCTTGTCAAGGTCTTCGACCATTGACAACGTTAAAAATAAAAAATAGAAAATAACAAATTGTATAGTGGTCTGATAAATTTTATGC
>JAAFJK010000408.1:0-845 GCA_013298105.1 Cytophagales bacterium | reverse complement strand
TATTTTCATTCCTTTACGATTTTTCTCGGTTGGCAATCCGAAAAAAAAGCGGATAAATAAAAAATATGAAAAACAGGTAAGTCCTCATGATTAAAATTAGGAGTGAATACAAAATAAGTTTATCTTTTTAGCACACGGATAACGCAGATTTTACAGATGACAACGGATTTTTAAATTTTAAAACCTGAAAATCCGTGAAAATCAGCCTCATCTGCGTTATCCGCGTGCTAAAAAGGCAAAATGTAAAAGATGAAGTTATTTAATTTCTGTTCCTCATGCGAAACCAAAAAAAAACACATTCCAAACAATAAATCCACACAAACATGAAAAAGAACCTCTTATTTTGCCTACTGCTTGTGGCATTTAGTTTCCCACAAGCAAACACACTCAGCGTAGCCATCAATGGCAAGCCCTTGCCTGCCAACGCTGAAATAACAGCCCAAAAAGCCTCTAAAGGCATAAGCATTACCGCGCGTATCCCTGTAGAAAACGGACGCTTCAATGTACTTGAGATAGTCATACCGAATGTAAGCAAAGGCAGACACGACATCACAACCGAGAGCAAAGAAAAAATAACCTATCGCACTATAGAGGGCGAATTTTATAACTCTCAAAACCATTCCAGCACGATGGGACATATACAAGTCTTGGAAAGCACCAACAAAAATCTAAAGATAGAATTTGAATGTACCATCAATGTCGGAAAAACCCTGAAGCTCTCCAAAGGCAAGGCAAGTGTGGAGTTTTAAGTTCATCACGCTGGAAACAGAATAAAAATATTTTTTTCGGTTGTCAATCCGAAATAACAAGCAATTCATTTTGCCTGTATTCCGTAGATTAGCACC
>JAAFJK010000083.1 GCA_013298105.1 Cytophagales bacterium | reverse complement strand
AATGAAATAGGCATTTTTTCCAAGCCTTTGATAATAAGTAAAATTGTACGTTTTTTAGCCAAAAAGTCATTCTTAGGATTTTGTAACTCTTTAGGAATTACAGCTTTTAGTTCTATTTCGCCTTCTTTTTCAGCTTCTATTTTGATAAAGCCCGCTTCTGTAACCGCTCCGCGCTCGTCTGTACGCTCAAGATAATAATTGCTTTCCACTTCCTCCTCTGTACTTTCCTTGCCTGCCACATAATGCACAACCTCGAGCTTGTCTGTGGCGTATTTTTGTGCCAATCTGTCTTCAGGCATCAATAGCAGACACGCGCCTCCGCGTATATAGGCAGGAAAGTAGCCCATATTTTGGCGGTCGAGTTTAGGTTCTATCCATTGTCCGCCTTCTTGCCTTTCCCCTGTAAAAAAGTCATACCAAACATCGCCTTTCGTAAGGTACAATTTGCGCGAACTTGCGCCTTGCTCAAGCACAGGCGCGACCAATATATCGCGCCCCCAAAAATACGTATCGGCTATGTTATGAAGTGCTTTGTTTTCGGGTTCTGCCAAAAAGAGCGGACGCATAAGTGGTTTGCCTGTTTTGCTGTTTTGGTAGGCAAGGGTTTGATTATAGGGCAGAAGGCGATAACGCCATTTGATGATTTCGCGTGCAATACTTTTGGTAGGCTCATCATAAAATACAGGCTCAGAAGGTATTTTTTCTTGGCAGTGTGGGCGAAAAATAGGCTGAAAAAGGCTATACTGAAGCCAACGAATATAGAGTTCGTCATCTTTTTCTCCTCCCGCAAAACCGCCTGCGTCTGCGTGCATATACCCCACCCCACACAAACCCATCGAGAGCGCGAGCGCGGGTTGTCCTTGAAAGCCTTTCCAGCTATGCGATACATCTCCAGACCAAGGAATTAGCCCAAAGCGTTGCGAACCTGCAAAACCCGCCCGCATCAAAATAAAGGGGCGCAAATACGGAAAATCTTTCTTAAAACCTTCGTGGACAGTTTTTGCCCAATAATGTCCATACAAATTGTGGACTTCTTGCGCTTTGACTATGCCGTCAAGGTGCAAAAGGTCATCAGGGTGCTTTTCAGGCTCTCCAAGGTCGCCCCATATTCCTACCGCGCCTTGATTGATGAGGCGTTTGTATTGTTGCCAATACCATGCTTGAGTTTCAGGCTTGAAAATATCCAAAAGCGTGGTTTGCCCAAACCAAAAATCTTCTATGATGTATGTTTTTCTAAAACGACTAAGTGCCACAATCTTTTTCTGCCTTGCCTCCGTAAAGTTTTTGGAATTGGTAAGGACAAAAGGCTGTGAAATCAGGACTGTTTCGATGCCTTTTTTACGAAAATCCTGCACCATTTTTGCGCCATCAGGGAATCTGGGCGTATGCCAGTCGAGGTCGCCCATAGCTACATTTTTCTTTACTTCGCCTTCGCCATACCAATAATGGTCGAGGATAACCGCCGAAACGGGTATGTCTTGTTTCTCAAATTCTGTCAATACATTGCGCGTTTCGGCTTCGCTGTGGTAGCCGTACCTTGAGGCAAAATTGCCCAAAGCCCATTGTGGAGGCATCGGTTGTCTGCCTGTGAGGAGCGTATAGCTATCGAGCATATCACACATATTCTCGCCTGCTATGAAGTAATAGACTTGCCTGCCACTCTGCAATGCCTCAAAACTCAATTTATCCGCTTCAGTCGCGCCCAAGTCCATGTAGCCTTTGGTAGCATTGTCAAAAAAGAGCATATAATTTGCAGAAGACATCACTACAGGTATGCTATAATTCAGGACTTCTGCCACGTCTTCGTAGCCATAATGTGGGGTATTGTAAAGTAAAAGCCTTTTTCCGCGCCTATTCAGTGGCAAAGCCCTCGAACCGCCTCCATAAAGAGCTTCTTCAGGCTTGAGCTGAAATTGAAAACCCCGCAAGGTATCACGCACAAAAGAACCGCCCTTTTGGGAGGTTTTGGTAATGCCTTTATACACAAAGTCAATCTTAAGCTCACCTGTTTTGTTGATATTCAGTGTGAGGTCTTGCACCTTCAGCGATACAGAGGCAGGCAAGTTTTTGATTGAAGCCTTTATTTTTTGTGGCTTTAGCACTACTGCATGAGAGCTGTCCGCGCCTATCTGGGCTTGGGTAGGCAAGTAGCGCACTTGTATCAGTTTAGGCGTGAGAGGCGTACATTGGAAAATGCCTGTAGTGGCTTCTATTTCCAGCACACCATTTTTCCAACTGTGTGTTTTGTAGGTAGTTTGCGCCCTTGCCTGCCCGTAGGCAAGTAACATGAGGGCTGTGATGTAAAAATATTTGAACATGGCTTTATTTTTGTTCGTTTAGTTTTTGGAAGCTAAATATCTAATCTATGTTAAAATTATTAAAATTAAATAATTGAAAATCAGTATATTAGATACTTTCTATTTTGTGTTGTAACTATCAATCGCCTATATTTTTACTCAAAATGCGTAACAAAGTGATAAATCCAAGATTTTAATAGCACCCTATTTTGAATATTTGTGCTTCACATAGGCAGGGGTAAGAATGGGTAACATAGATTAAACATTCACTTTCTCAAATTTTATTTTTACAAATATTTATTCATTTTCAGGGATTTATAAAATTATCCAGACTACTGTACAATTTGATATTTTTTATTTTCAACGTTGCGGGTGGTCGAAGACCTTGACAAGCGTTGAAAATAAAAAATAATCGGCTTATTTTTCTTTTTTTGTACGATTGTCAAGGTCTTCAACCATTGACAACGTACAAAAAAAAGAAAAATAGTTAGCATCTTTCATAACACCTAAAAAGTAGTTTACACTTTTTTTCCTTAAACCTATAAGGTCTTTAAAGACCTTATAGGTTTAAAAATCTGATAATGAGCTATTTATCAAAAAAATTTATTTTTAAAAAATTTCAGAACCACTTTTTATATGTGTATATTCAAAAAAAGTGTAAACTGACAAATGAAAGATGCCAAATAGTTTTATATCTTTTTCGCCTTTTAGTAATTTTAGGGGCTTAAATTGAAATTGTACAGTAGTCTGAAAATTATCATGTAGAGTGCAATGTCATGCTGTTTATTTTATAATTGCTCACTAATCATGCCGAATCGTCTTTCTCTTTTTTGGTAATCTAAGACAGCCTCTATGATATGTCCGCGCCTGAAGTCAGGCCATAAAATCTCTGTGATATATAGCTCTGTATAAGCGAGTTGCCAAAGTAAGAAATTGCTGATGCGCATTTCGCCACTTGTACGGATAAGCAATTCAGGGTCTGGTATTTCGGCAGTGCTAAGGTGCTTGGTGATAGTTTCGGGAGTGAGGTCTTCGGGAGTAAGTTCGTTATTTTTTATCTTTTCTGCGATTCGTTTGGTAGCTTCTGTGATGTCCCATCTTCCGCTATAGCTCAATGCAAGTACCAAACTCATGCCTGTATTTTGGCTGGTAGTTTCGAGGGCTTGTGCGAGCGTCTTTTGGGCTTTGGCAGGCAAGTCTTGCGTGTTGCCGATGGTAAGCAATCTGATATTATTTTTCATCAAAGTTTTGACTTCTCCCGCAATGGTTTTTACCAAAAGATTCATGAGTGCATCTACCTCTGCCTTTGGTCTGCTCCAGTTTTCGGTAGAAAAGGCATACAAAGTGAGATAGCCTATCCCCAGTTCGGCACAAATTTCGGTGGTTTCTCTTACCGCTTTGATGGCGTTTCTATGCCCAAAGATACGCATAGCCCCTTGTTTTTTTGCCCAACGCCCATTGCCGTCCATGATGACTGCTATGTGTTTGGGTAAGTTTTGGAGGTCAATATTTTCTTTCATAAAAAAACTAAGTATCTGATATACAAATAGTTAATAGTAAAATTTAGGGTTTTATATTTTTGAGGCAGGCAAGGACAAAACCTTGCCTGCCCATGTGTGCAGGTTAAAAGCCTGCGTTCAAAGGCGTGCGCGGAAAAGGAATGACATCACGAATATTGCCCATACCCGTAACAAAAAGCACCAAACGCTCGAAGCCTAAGCCAAAACCGCTATGCGGAGCTGTACCAAATCGGCGCGTGTCCAAGTACCATGAAAGTTCTTCTGTGATGTGCATTTCGTCTGTTCTTGCCTTGAGGCGTTCATAGACTTCTTCGCGCTGAGAGCCACCCACTATCTCCCCGATACCTGGAAAAAGCACGTCCATCGCGCGGACAGTTTCCTTGCCTGCCTCCTCGCCTTCGTTTTGCTTCATATAAAAGGCTTTGATGGCTTTGGGATAGTTCGTGAGGATAACAGGTTTTTTGAAATGCTTTTCCACCAAATAACGTTCATGCTCAGACTGCAAATCGATGCCCCACTTTACCTCAAATTGAAATTTCTTTTTCTTGTGGTGATTGGAGTTCAATAAAATGCTTATGGCTTCGGTATAAGTGAGGCGTTCAAATTGGTTCTCAACTACGAACTGCAATTTTTCAATCAATGACATTTCGCTTTGCTCCTCTTTTTTCTTTTTCTTTTCCTCGTCCATGAACCTTTGGTTCAGGAACTCAAGGTCATCTGCACAGTTGTCTAAAGCGTATTTGATGAGGTAGCGCAAAAAGTCTTCTACCAAATCCATGTTGTCTTGAATGTCATAGAAAGCCATTTCTGGCTCTATCATCCAAAACTCCGCCAAATGTCGGGTGGTATTGGAGTTTTCAGCCCTGAAAGTGGGTCCGAAAGTATAAACTTTGCCCAGCCCCATCGCGCCCAGTTCCGCCTCAAGCTGTCCCGAAACGGTAAGGTTGGTGGCTTTGCCAAAAAAGTCTTGTTTGAAATCTATCGCGCCCTGCTCGTCTTTGGGAGGGTTGCCTATAGGCAATGTCGTAACCTGAAACATCTCGCCTGCCCCCTCTGCATCAGAAGCCGTAATGATAGGCGAATGCCACGCATAAAAGCCGTTGTCATTGAAATATTTGTGGATAGCATAGCTGAGGGCATGGCGCAAACGAAAGACCGCGCTGAAGGTATTGGTGCGTGAACGCAAATGGGCATTTTCGCGCAAAAACTCCATCGAGTGCGCTTTGGGCTGTAGGGGGTAGTTATCGGGACTTGCCTCCCCCAAAATAGTCAATGTTTCGGCTATCAATTCTACAGTTTGCCCTGCACCTTGCGAGGCTATGAGTTTGCCATGTACTTCGAGGCACGCGCCTGTATGTACGCGCTTAAGTTCTTCTTCAAACTTGCCTGCATCTGCTACTACCTGCAGTGTTTTGATGGTAGAGCCGTCATTGAGGGTAATAAAAAATACATTTTGCCCACTACGCTTGTGGCGTACCCAGCCTCGCGCTACAGTCTGCACATCAAGTACAGTGGTTTGTAATAAAGAAAGTATGCTTTTTTTCATGTTGATTTTTTTATAACAAAGGCAAAAGTAATACAGTTTGTGCTAATTCCCAACGAGTTTAAGAAAAATTTGGAAAATTCGAATATACTTTCTAACTTTGCGGTATGAATAATAAGCTATCTTATAGCGAATCAACAGAATTGCATTTTCTAAAATAAACGGCTTGGGTGCGTATCGCAGGCAAGTTATATTTTAGAAAGAACGGCATTTGTCTGTTCTTTTTTTATTTTAGGCTTCAAACTATCCACTTACAAGGCTATACTATAGTTCTTGTAACTTTTTTTATGGTATAACCAAAAACAACTAAACCCAACCATGGCAAAATTATCGTATTACACCCAAGAAGGCTTGGACAAGCTAAGAGATGAACTCAATTACTTGCGTACCAAAGGCAGAGTAGAGATTGCAAAACAAATAGCCGAAGCCCGCGACAAAGGCGACCTCAGCGAAAATGCAGAATATGATGCGGCAAAAGACGCACAAGGGCTTTTAGAAACTAAAATAGCCAAATTAGAAGAACTTTTAGGCAATGCACGCTTAGTAGATAACACGAACATAGACCCCTCGAAGGTGTCTATCCTTTCTATCGTGCGTGTAAAAAATATGAAAGTAAACAAAGAATTTACTTATACACTCGTAGCTGAAGAAGAAGCTGACCTAAAACTAAGCAAAATATCGGTACAGTCGCCCATAGGCAAGGCTCTTTTGGGCAAAAGTGTAGGCGAAATAGCCGAAGCCCAAGCCCCCGCAGGACAGATTAACTTCCAGGTATTGGAAATCTCTCGATAACAAAACATTTCACAGGGAACATTTAACATTTTAGCTGCTAAATGTTCCTTG
This sequence comes from Cytophagales bacterium, assembly GCA_013298105.1. Taxonomy (GTDB): domain Bacteria; phylum Bacteroidota; class Bacteroidia; order Cytophagales; family Microscillaceae; genus RDXI01. The sequence continues at coordinate 693 of JAAFJK010000083.1, read as the reverse complement.
TTCCCTGATAACAATATGAGTACCATCTACCTTAGAGGCTTTGAGGGTATGATATTTTTGTAAATAGTTGATAGTCAAAAACTTAAACAAATCCTTGTAGGGATGCTTTTTATTCAAAACATTAAAAAACATAGTAGGATTTTCACACAGTATTTTCTAATTTGCGGAATGATTGCTATATTTTTGAAAAAATAGCTGTATTATACGATTGGCTTACAAAGCAATGGCACTCATATTGTGATAAATGATTATTGTTTAACTTCGTGGTGTATTAGATTCCATACTTGCCCGTTGGTAAGTACACGCCTTATGATGCCTACATTCTTGGCAAACCATACCTTAGTAGGCTGGCGCGACTCCAACTGTGCTATATTTTCAAGAGCTATCTTTGCTTCAAAGACCATAACATCTTTGTAAGTCTTACCCTCTAAATCATAGGTGGGATAGTAGGACAAGTAAGTAGTGGGTCCATTTTCATAAAAATAGTTACTGTAAAATTTTCGTATATTCTTTTATATTTGCAAATATATGATTAAATGCGCACCTTTGCATCATAAATCTATCATTTATTTCTTTTCTTATTCTATGAAAAAAGTAGTTATGACTATTCAAGACGATTTGGGAAACACCATTTCTGAAACCAGCTATTCTTTAGGTACTGATACGGATAATTTGTCTAAAATAGAAGCAAGC
>JAAFJK010000064.1:415-7353 GCA_013298105.1 Cytophagales bacterium | reverse complement strand
GCGCAATCAACAGGCGGTGGCTGATTTTTTTGAGGCAGAAAAGCCTGAATATGTGCTACTTGCGGCGGCAAAAGTGGGGGGTATTGTGGCAAATAATACGTTTCGTGGGGAGTTTATTTACGAAAACCTGCTGATGCAGAGCCATGTCATTCATCAAAGCTATGTACATGGCGTAAAAAAGCTGATGTTTTTGGGTTCTTCTTGCATCTATCCAAAACTTGCGCCCCAGCCTCTACAAGAAGATTCTTTGCTGAGTGGCTATCTCGAATATACCAATGAGCCGTATGCTATAGCCAAAATAGCGGGCATCAAAATGTGCGAAAATTACAGGGCGCAATATGGCTGTGATTTTATCTCTGTGATGCCCACGAATTTATATGGGCAAAACGACAATTATGATTTGCAAAAATCCCATGTCTTGCCTGCCCTTATGCGTAAATTTGTGGAAGCAAAACAGGCAAATGCACCCAAAGTAGAGATTTGGGGAACGGGTATGCCTTACCGCGAGTTTTTGCATACAGACGACCTTGCCGAAGCGTGTTATTTTTTGATGCACCACTACAGCGAACCTACGCTTATCAATGTAGGCACAGGCGAAGACCAAACTATCAAGGAATTGGCATTGCTTATCAAAGAATTGGTGGGCTACGAAGGAGAATTATTTTTTGATACCACGAAACCTGATGGTACACCCAAAAAACTGCTCGATATTTCAAAGATAAAAAAATTGGGCTGGAGTCCTAAGATTTCTTTGCGCGAAGGCATCTCGCAAATATTGAAAGAGAAATTTGACATCTAATATTTGAGGCGCGTGGGTACACGCGCCTCTTTTTTCGATGTGTTTGTAGGAGCAGACCTATAGGTTTGCCATGTTTCGCACACAAATTTTGGATAAAATGAACATTTGTGTATGCACACAGGGCAAACACACAGGTTTGCCCCTACGTTTTGTAATTTCCCAGACAAGGATTTTTGATGTGTCCATGCGGGTAGGCAAGGGCTTTTTTATGCCAATACTTTTCGAGAAATCAGTTCTTTCATGATTTCGTTTGTGCCTGCATAAATGCGCTGCACGCGGGCATCTGCAAAGCCTCTGCCCACGAGATATTCCCACATATAGCCATAGCCGCCATGTAGTTGTACACATTCGTCTGCTACTTTGCATTGGAGGTCTGTGAGTTTGTATTTTGCCATAGAAGCGGTTGCGCTGTCGCACTTGCCTTCGTTGTGGAGTTCTACGCAATAATCCATGAACACGCGCCCCATCGTGATTTCGGTAGCGAGTTCGGCTAATTTGTAGCGTGTATTTTGGAACTCCGAAATAGGTTTTCCGAAGGCTTGTCTTTGCTTGGTATAGTCTATGGTAGCCTCCAGATATGCCTCTGAGAGCGAAATGGCAGATTGGGCTACTACGAGTCTTTCCTGCGCCAGCTCCGTCATGAGGTAGCCAAAGCCCTTTCCTTCCTCTCCGATAAGGTGTGTTTTGGGGATTTCTACGTTGTCAAAAAATAGTTCGCACGTATCTTGGGCGTGTAAGCCTACTTTATCAAAGGGTTTGCCTTTTGAAAATCCTTTCATACCTGCTTCTACCAAAAAGAGCGAAATGCCTTTTGCGCCCAATGCAGGATTGGTTTTGAACGCTACCACCGCGAGGTCGCACAGATAGCCATTTGTGATGAATGTCTTGGAGCCATTGACTACATAATAGTCGCCTTTATCTACGGCTGTGGCACGCATACCTTGCAAATCACTGCCTGCACCTGGCTCTGTCATGGCGATAGCCAAAATAGCTTCTCCACTTATGATTTTTGAAAGCCATTTGCGCTTTACGTCTTCTGTCCCATAATGTAAAATATAGGGCAACACAATGTCATTGTGCAAAGGATAGCCCACTGCGGGACCCGCACAGCCTGTATGTCCGAGTTCTTCAGTAAAAATCATATTGTACCGAAAGTCCTCAATGCCAAGTCCGCCGTACTGTTCTGGTACTTGTATGCCCAAGAAGCCAGCTTCGCCTAACTTCAGCCAAGATTCGCGCGAAACCATGTGGTTGCGTTCCCATTCGGCATTGTGGGGTGTGATTTCTTTTTGGGCAAAGTCGCGGACTGCCTGCCGATACATATCGTGTTCTTCGGTATAGATTTTGCGTGGAATGAAATTTTGCATAAACGAAAGGTATATCTTTTTGAATGGATTGCAAAATAAGCGATTTTTTGGGAGAAAATGCAGTATCACCTCAAAACTGTAATTGTTCCCTTGAAAGGTTTTATTTTAGGGTGCAAAGTGAGGTAGTAAAAATACGCATCAGTAGGCAAGTTTTTAGCGTCCCAATCGTTTTTGTAGGCATTTGATTGATAGACTTCCTTGCCTGCCCTGTCAAAAATCTGCACTCTGTGGGCAGGAAAGTTGGCTATATAGTCTAAAAACCAAGTATCGTTTTTGCCATCTCCATTGGGTGTGATAACATTCGGAGGCAGGAAAGGCACGACTTTGATACGCATTTCGGCAGGCTTGCCTACGCAACCTTGTGCATTGGTTTCTTGGACTGTAAGTAGGTATTCGCCTTCTTGTTCCCAATCTATGCGTATGGCAGGCAAGGCTTGCCCTTCGGTTATCGTGCCACCTTGTGTCAAAGTCCATTGATAAGTCGAGCCTGCACTTGCCTGCACTTCGTACTTTACCTGCGAGGCAAAAAACGGGATAGGACTTGCCCCACGAATGTCTATAGGCGCGGGGGTAGGCAAGACATTTACCTCCAGCACTTCCGAATTACCCATGCAAGGTGTTTGGTTCGTTTCTGTAACCCACAATTTTTTGATGCCTGCGGTTGTCCAACGGATTTTTACTTCGCTTTGGTTATTTATGCTTATCAAAATGGCTGTATTGTCGTCTGTCTGCCAAAGGTAAGTCGAGCCATTATTGAGGAGGGAAGTTTTGTAAGTAAAAACTTTGTCTGGTTCTATACAAAAAACAGCCTCGCCTATAGGCTTATCGGGTTTCAGTAATTTATCGATGACTACAGGCAACTTAAAGACTGTTTCACAACCATGGATTTTGTGTTTTGCCTTTACTTCTATCCAAGCGTTGGCATTTGTGCCTTGCCAAGCTACGCGAATGGTATCTGTCCCTTGTCCACTTTCTATAGTGCCTCCTGCTACGCTCCATGTGAAGTCATAATTTGCTTTGGCATTTACCCAGTATTTTGTACCATTTGTATTGGGGCAGACTATGGTGCTTCCTGTAAAAATTTTCAGTGCGTTGTAGGCAGGCAAGATGGTTATTTTTACGGTGTCATATTTTATCAAAGGCGCGTTGGGGCAGGTAATGTCTGATGCCTTAAGTATGTATTGTTTAACTATAGGTGCGTCTGTGTTGTTTTCTAAACTTATGGTAGGGTTGGCTATATTCGGATTTGATAAGCCTTCTGTGGGTGTCCAAGAATAGCTGTAGTTTGGCAAGGATGATGCGCCTAATTGTCCTTGTGTGCGATGGCAGAGGGAGAGGTCAGAGCCTGCGTCAGCCACAATATTTACAAGGCTAAGTTTGGATATAAAAAAACGTGCATAGTCATTTGTTTCAGTTGCAGATAATATAATATTGTCAAAAGTTAATGTTGCTTTATAATGTAAAATACCAGTTAAAAATAGGCTTCTATTTGTGTTACTTATAAGGTTATATTTAGTACTATTAACATATTGGCGCGTTTCTACAATTTTTTTCTCCCAAATAACATTATGGTTATTTTCATTGAAACATACTATATTCACATTTTCTGGTATTAGTGTTGGTATTGTTATTGAAAAATTTGGATCTGTTCCAAATACAACTTGAAAGATATTATCATTTTCAATGTTGATACCTATTATAGGTTTATCATAATTTTTTCTTACCCATTTTATTTGACCTAAAGTATCCATTTTAACAACAAAAGAGTTATCAAATGTGAATGGTATGGGGGGTATATTTTCGCCAATTAAACCGTTTCCTCCAATGTATAAATTTTTATCATTTTCATCAAAGACAATTGCAGTAATCCGTTCAGAAGTATTTACAATATCTAATTTCTTGATTATTTTTTGTCCATTTTTTTTGAATATAGCTAAAAATCCCACACTATGACTGCCACTATTTTGCAACAAAGTACCATCTATTGTAAAATCTTTGGTATAAAAGCCTGTCAAGTAAATATCATCATTATTTGAGATAATACCATAACCTGCAACATTATACCCAATGTAACTTGGGAAAAAAGATACTTCTTGAAATACTCCATTTGAATTATATTTGGCTAAAAAACTTGTTGAAATACCTACTATAGGGTATGTAGTATTATCAAATTTTATACTATCCCACATATTGCCATACAAATATAAATTGTTCTTTGAATCAGACAATAATGAAGCAGTGCGTACGCCCATAGAAATAAATGAATGCCATAAATAATTCCCATCAGAGTTTAGCTTTATTATGCAATTTATTTGTTGTCCAAAATTGCCAAGTATAAGATTTCCTAATTCAACTTTCCCACTTACATTACAATATAAATATACATCTTTATTTGAATCTAAATGCAAAAAACCTGATGCTGAACCTGTACTTGAGGAAATCTGTCTTGCCCAAATTATATTTCCGCAAGGGTCATATTTGGCAATAAATATATGGCTTAAAGGAGCCGTAAGTGTTACTATTCCTAAATTTAAATTTCCTGCAAAGTTGTCTGAAATGTATAAATTTCCTAAATCGTCTATTTGACTATTTCTTTCATGTGACACACCGCTGGGCGATAATGAACCCGAATCTGTACTAATTATCTTCGCCCACTGCCATTGTTGCGCCCTTACCTGCCCGCAGGTGAGGGATAGGCAGGCAAGGCATAAAAACGTGAGATTGAATAATGTAGTCTTCATAGATGCAAAGTTAGTGAAATTGTGCCAAACCAAAAAATGTGGTGTTCAAGTTTGCGACTGTGGCATCAAATAGCAGCTTTTTGACTAATTTGCATCTTTGAGAAACCGTTTACTAATCTTTATCAAGTTCATCGAAAAATTCTTGTGTAGTGAGCATTTTGTGTTTTCCTTCGCGTTCCGCTTTTACTTACATAAGTCCGTAGCAGATTTGCTCCAATACAGATATGTCCATATCTTCGTCAGCACAAGGTTTTTCTCGGATTACTTGGCGCACTTTTTGCTTAAGAACGGGTAAAAATAACTTGAGAATATTTAGCCACGCTGTAAGCGTCTGTTATCGAGCTTTTACGCGGTTAGGCAATACCAACAGACGCTTACAGCGTGGCTTCGCGTGAGTGAAATTATCATGTTATTTTATTTTCATTCCTTATCTGCCTCGTTGAGTTGATAAAAAAGTGTAGTCATGTTTATAAAACGTTAGGGGGCTTTTTTTAGTTTGATGTAGATGCTTTTAGCACGCGGATTTTGACTGATTTTCTATATTTCAGAGATTAAAAAATCCGTTGTCATCTGTAAAATCCGCGTTATCCGCGTGCCTCTTTCACAAATTAATTATGTCGTTATCAAAGTATTAGAGAAAACCTTGCCTACCCACGCAGGCGGGCAGGCAAGGTTCGCAAGCCTACCTTTTCTTTTCCGTTTGTTTTTCTAAGAGCTGAAAAAACTCATCGAGTTTGGGCAAAATAATGATTTCTGTACGGCGGTTCGCGCTCCTTCCTTCGGCAGTGGCGTTAGAGGCTTTGGGTATGAACTCACCCCTGCCACCTGCCGTCATGCGTTCGGGCGCAACTTTGTATTTAGCCTGCAAGAATCGAACTACAGTCGTGGCTCTTTTCGCGCTCAAGTCCCAGTTATCGGCATTGCAACTGTTTTTGATGGGTACGTTGTCTGTGTGTCCTTCTACCAATATATCAAAATCTTTGTGGTCATTGACTACTTTGGCTATTTTGCTCAATACATTTTCGGCTGAATTGTTCAGGTCGTCACTGCCTGATTTGAATAGCATTTTATCGGAAATAGAAATATACACCACACCTTTTCGGACTTCTACGTTGATGTCCTTGTCGTTTACGTTGTCGAGTGAGCGTTTGATATTCATAGCCAGCACCATATTCAGCGAGTCTTTGCGCTGTATAGAGGAGTTCAGGTCTTTGATATATTTGCTTTGTTCGCTCATAGTTTCGAGCGATTTTTTGATGTTTTCCGCGCCTGTTTTGCTGATGACAGAGAGTTCAGCCATACGATTGAGGAGGTTCTCGTTCGTATTTTTGAGCATATCTACTTGTTTTTCAAGGCTTTGCAATTTCTCTTTTTCTGCCGAGAGCTTTATTTCTTGTCCGCGCCCTTCGGCTTGCGATTCGGCAAGTTGCGTTTTTACCTTATCACAATCATTTCGCACTTGTGCGACAGTGTTTTCCAAATCCTTTACGCGGTTTTGGGAGGCAAGGTATTGTTTTTTGCTCACACAGCAGGCAAGCAGTAGGAGAGGTAATAACAAAAATGGTAGCTTCATGAAGCAAAATTAGGAAAAGTTTGGCATCTTTTATTTATCAGTTTACACTTTTTTGAATATACAAATTAAAAAGTGGTTTTGAAAGATTCTTTAAAACAAAATGTTTTTGATAAATGCCTCATTATCAAATTTTTAAACCTATAAGGTCTTTAAATACCTTATAGGTTTAGGGGAAAAAATTGTAAACTACTTTTTGGGGTTATGAAAGATGTTAAAAGTTTTCTGTTTTTCGATATCTCGAACTTTTTTTTCAATAAAAACTTGCCTGCCCTGTCAGATAAGTAAATGCGGGCAGGAAAGAAAAAAACTTGCCTGCCCTGTCCCTGTCAGATAGGTAAATGCAGGCAGGCAAGAAAAAAACGATTGTCTGACATTTTTTGTGGAGAAGCATTTTTTGAGCAAGTTAGTAATTTAAGAAACGCCTTTTTTGCTCAATAGGATAGGGTTTTAAACCCTAT
>JAAFJK010000064.1:0-392 GCA_013298105.1 Cytophagales bacterium | reverse complement strand
CAGATAAGTAAATGCGGGCAGGAAAGGAAAAAACTTGCCTGCCCTGTCAGATAAGTAAATGCGGGCAGGAAAGAAAAAACTTGCCTGCCCGTTGTAACAAAACTTGCCTACCCAAGTAACCTAAAAAGAACCAAAAAATAAAACCCCTAACCCCGAAGGGGAACAAACTAAAACACGCTCCCCTTTGGGGTTGGGGGCTAACCAATAATTATGAAAAAACTACTCTTTCTCATAACCTGTCTTTGGGCGCACCTCGCAGTGGCACAAAAAGAAACGCCTGACAAAACACTTTCCCCTTATTTTTGGGTAAAAAGCAAAAGCTCGAAAGCAGACCAAATGCCCCTGAAACATACAGAGGCGAACGTAAATATCGCAGGCTCTATAGCCGATGT
>JAAFJK010000027.1 GCA_013298105.1 Cytophagales bacterium | reverse complement strand
ACACTCAAGCCCCACGCAGGAAAGGCGTAGGAAAGGGCATAATTGGCAGTGAAGTTAGGCGTTTGGATTTGCGGTAGTCGAGTTCCGTTTTCGTGCAGGAAAGACTGTAGGCAAGTCGCACCTACAATAGCTTTTAAGTTATTATCAAACGTCCAATCTGTATTCAGCGAAGCCCCATAATTGGTAGCAAAACCTTGCAAATTGTCGTAAATGATTTGTTCTGAATTAGTAACGAGGTCTGCAATGATTTTGTTGTGGTAATAGGTATAAAACAAACTTGCATCAAGGTTCACAAAACCCGCGCTGAAATTGATAAATTTGGTGTAGTTTAAATTCGCGTTCCACGACCTTTCAGGCATTAGCTCACTTGCAAAAACGACTTGCCTGCCCCCTGTGAGCGCGGCATGGTCTTCACTAAATACATTCACCACCCGAAAACCATTGCCCGCACTGAAGCGCAAAGCATCGATATCATTGAAATTGTATTTCGCACTCAGGCGAGGCGAAAAAATATGTTTGTGAATGTTGCTGTAGTCATATCTCGCGCCCAAAAGTATCTGTAATTTCTTGCCTGCTTTGATTTCATCTTGCACAAAAAAGCCCGAAAGCACGTGATTTTGCGGATTTTCTGTAACAGCCGTATTGTCGTCATAAAAAGTACGTCTTTGATTGATGCCCAATAAAAAGGTCTGCGCCTTGCCTGCCTGTTTTTCCCAAACCATTTGCCCAAAAGCAATATTTTGCGTAGCCATGTAGCCCATAGTGCCATAATAGCTGTCTTGCAAATGTGTATTTGCCGAAAAATTAAAGGTTAATTTTTCTGTAGTAGGCAGTTGGTAATTGCCCAAAAGCTCCAAACGTTTGGTGTGAATACTTTCGCCATACAAAATATCTGTGCCTCTGTGCCTTTCCTGCCACGCCATTTCGCCTCCATAGCGGTTTTCAGTCAGGTAGCGGAAGGCAAGATTGGCTATGCGATTGTGCTTGCGTTCAAAACTCCATTTATTGAAAACTGAAGCGCGTTTGGCAAGCGTAATATCTGTAAAATTGTCGTGATTGATGTCATAGCGTTTGTTGAAATGAAACACATTGGCACTCAACAAACTATGTACTTTCTTGCCTACCCTGAAACTCGTAGCGACATCAAAGTTTTTTTCTTGATAAGAGGTACTGTGCATATCTATAGCTAAAGTAGGCGCGGTTTGTGGATTTTTGGTAATGACATTGATAATGCCTCCCATTGCTTCTGAACCATACAAAGCCCCTGCGGGACCCTTCACTACCTCAAGCCTTTGCACCATACTATTTGGAATCCCACTCAAACCATAGACTGTAGAAAGTCCGCTTACTATAGGCATTCCATCTATCAGCACCATCGTATAAGGTCCTTCCATTCCGTTGATGTGAATATCGCCTGTATTGCAGACATTGCATTGCATTTGTGGGCGCACACCATTCACGTTTTGCAGGGCTTCGAACAGGGAAGGCGTAGGGTTTTTCTGAAAAAATTTGGGTGTATAAATCTCTACAGGCACAATACTTTCCGCTTTGCTCATCTCGCGCATCGTGCCTGTTACTACTACTTCGTTTAAATCGCCTCCCAAAAGCCCCCCAGCCCCCGAAGGGGGAGAAGTAGCCTTAGTAGTATCAAGCCCCCCTACCCCCGAAGGGGGAGGAGTATTGTTGGGGCTTTTTGTTCCCCCTTCGGGGGTTAGGGGGCTTTGCGCAAATAGGCAAGGACTCAAACAACAAAATAACAAAATAACAATAAAGCGTATCATTTTTAGTATCACTTTTACAATATGATACGGCAAAGGTAAACACTTTATTTTGAATTGCAAAATTTATTTTTTAGACAAGGCTAAAAATAAAAACCTCCAAGATGGAGGCTTTTGCTTTTTATATATTTCGTGCTTGAAAAATAATATTTTCTTCTGCTTGTTTGAAGGTAATGTCAAATAAATCAAAAACAATTTCACGTCCTAAAATCATATCTTCAATACTGTCGTCTTGTACCCAAGCAAAATGATTTTCGAAAGTGATGCCCTCAATAATTATAGGTGT
>JAAFJK010000678.1 GCA_013298105.1 Cytophagales bacterium | reverse complement strand
GATAGGTTTGTCGGGTTTGGGTTATCAATTTACGCTCATCAGTGCCGAAAAGTCTGAAAATTTTGAAAGACGTGAAGGCATTATCAAAGCTATCACAGAAGCGCATGGCATTGATTGGCAACCCATTACTTATACCAAAAAACCGCCTGTTTTTTCGACGCTATATGATGTGCAACGGCTGAAAGCGAAGGCGCGTATTTTGCACAAACAGAAAGATTTTGCTTTTGTGCATTGCAGGAGCTACATAGCGGCACTGGTAGGCGAGTATTTGAAAAAAAAATTTGATTTGCCTTTTATCTTTGATATGCGGGGTTTTTGGGCAAATGAGCGGGTAGATGGGGGATTGTGGAATTTGAAAAATCCGATTTTTTCGACAGTTTATAAATATTTTAAGCGCAAAGAAAAAGTTTTTTTGCAAAAAGCGGCGCACATCATCAGCCTTACACACAATGCGAAAGCAGAAATAACGTCTTGGAACTTGCCTGCCCTACGCCCGATACAAGTGATACCTTGTTGTGCGGATTTGGCGCATTTTCAAAGACGCGAAAATGTAGAAAATATTGAAAATAAGCCTTTTACACTTTCTTATCTTGGCTCGCTCGGTACGTGGTATATGCTACGAGAGATGTTGGATTTTTTTGTAGAATTGCGCAAAACTTATAGAGAGGCACATTTTTTATTTATCACGCCCGATAGTCCTGACTTGATTTATGGGGTAAGTGATGTACTTGGTATTCCACGAACTTGCTTTACTATCCAGCGTGGAGAGCGTGCTGAAGTCCCTCTGCTTTTGGCACAAAGTACGGTTTCTATATTTTTTGTGAAGCCTGCTTACTCCAAAAAAGCCTCCTCTCCTACCAAAATGGGCGAAATATTGGCTATGGGCATTCCGCTCATAGCAAATACGAATGTAGGTGATACAGATTGGCTTTTTGAGAAATATACTTGTGGGGCGTTGGTCAGGGACTTCACGCAGGCAAGTTATGCTAAAGCTATTGCAACCTTGCCTGCCCTGCTACAGATTCCGCGCGAGGTCTTGCGCCAAACTGCTGAAGCCTATTTTGGACTGGAAGAAGGCATCAAGCGATATGCAGAGGTCTATCAGATGCTTTGATAATCCACTGCTATATGCTACAATTTTATCCCTACCCAAAGTATGTCATCTCTTTGGGTTGTGTTTTCAGCATATATTGACAGGGCTTTTTCTAAAGCGTTCTTTTGGAGTTCGAGGGTTCGATGTGTAGCATTTTCAAGAATTTTAATGATTTTTGCCTTCCCAAATTTTTTGCGTTCGAGGTTATTTTGGTCTTCCAAGCCATCTGTTCGGAGGTATAGGAAGGTATCTTTGGGTAGTTGAAGGGCATAATTTTCAAAAAAGATATCGGGATTTTGGATTCCACCTATGCCTTTTCTTGTCCCTTTGAGTTCCTGTATTTGTGTATCGGTAGGCAAGCGCATGAGTAAGTTTTGCTTTGCCCCTGCAAACAGTACCGTAAAGTCTTGCGCTTGTGGTTCTATAGACAAAATGCTCATATCCATACCACTGTCGTTGCCTGTTTCATTTTGTTTAAGTGTATTTTGGACTTCAGTGTGCATGGTTGTGAGTATCTCAGCAGGGTTTGTGATTTCAGCCATTCGCACTATTTTATCCAAAAGTTGATTGGCTATCAGAGTCATGAATGCGCCGGGTACGCCATGCCCTGTACAGTCCGCCACTACAAGGAGTATTTTATTTTGTATAGAGTTTACCCAATAAAAATCGCCCGATACCACATCTTTGGGCTTATACAATACGAAATAGGTTTGAAAAAAGGCATTCATTTTATTTTTGTTGGGTAACATAACTTGTTGTATCGTTTTGGCGGCGTGGATGCTTTGTTGGATTTGAGAAGTAGTTATTTTGAGTGTTTGGTTGGTTTCTACAAGTGCGTTGTTGAGCTGTAATACTTCGGCTTGTCGCTGTTTGAGTGCTTTGTTGGCTACTTGTTTTTGGCGTAAGCCTAAGAATACCAAGATAATGACTATCAATAAGCCAAACGAGATGCCTATAAAAGTCTGTTGGATTTGTTTTTGTTTGTTTGCTTCGGCTTGGTAGGCAAGATCATTTTTTTCTTGTTGGAGGCGTTTTTTCTCTTCTTGAGCTTTTAGATTTTCGGCTTCTAATTGGGCTTTTTGAGCTAAGTTATAGAGGCTGTCTTGTTTGCGTTTATCTTTTTCTGCACGCGCTAAGGCAAATAATTGCTCACTTTCTGCTTGTTTTTTGGTAATTTCTAATTCTCTTGCTTTGCTTTCAGCATCAAGCGAAAGTATGAGCATTTCTTTTTGCTTCTTTTCCAATGCCATCTTACTTTCAAGATTGGCTACAGATTTTACCTTTTGGATATTAAAAATAGTGTCATTGGTTTGTTTGTAGCGTTCGTGGTATGCCAATGCTTTGTCATGGTTGCCTTGTAGTTTGTAGGTTTCATAAAGTGTGTAGTTGGCATCTCT
>JAAFJK010000694.1 GCA_013298105.1 Cytophagales bacterium | reverse complement strand
GTAGCTTTGCAAGGAAATTTGGTGTGGAATGCCAATAAAGATGTGGCTATTTTCCGTACAGAAGATGTCTTGCCTCCCAATGCAGACATAGATTTTGTAGTAAAAGTACATTGGGAAAAACAAAATGACCAAGGAAATTGGGAAAACCTCACAGACAATGGACAACCTGTCATTGAAACTAAAACACACACTTTTCAAACAGGTGCCGCCCCTGATTTTGTCCCTGAAGAAAATGTAGAATATTGCTATCCACTCAAAGGACAATACCATTTCCATAAAGCAGAACATACTCAAGGCTATGTAAAACTCAAAATGGGACAGCCATATCTATTCGTAAACAGCTCAAACGAAATAGAGTGGGAATATTTTGCTAAATTTACAAGTGGCACCAATGAACCGCTTTATATGCCCCTTGCCTACGACAACACACAAAAAATGGTGTCGTACAATATCCCTGCTTCTTTGCAAAAAGAACGTAATTACAAATTGCAATTTGTCAAATTGCCCAAAAACCGCAACAGTAACATAGCAAGCAACGTAAACAGAACTGAACGCCAAGAAAATAGCGAAGTGGGGCAGGTAAGTGTGAATCAAGTAAAACTTACAGGCACCCAAACACAAGCCATTGAAAAAGATTTGTACCGCAATTTCTTCCGCACAAGCAAATTTGATTCATTTGGGCAAAAAATAGACGCACTCACAGGACTTGCCAATATGTTTGAGATTGCTACAGGTTCGATTTTTATCTTGATGAAGAATGGTACTACTTCAGAGGTATTTGATAAGTGGGAACTATTTGGCAATGCAGACCAAAATCCGCTTGTGCAAACTATGGCAAGCACCCAAAATAATTGGTTTACCAATTATGCCTATCCCAATCTATACCAAAGCTACCCCATCGCCAACGACCTAAATATACAATGGCGTAATCCTGCTGTATTAGGCATAGAACCACTCAAGGCAGTCAAGATAAACACAGGTACAAACAACAACAGTCTTTTGCTCACAGAACAACAAAGCGAATCAGCTATTTCGCCTACCATATCAGGCAATTTCAATATGTTGTATCTGGTATAGGCAGTTCAAACGTTATAAAAAATACTCCCTATATTTGTAGCGGAAACTAACAAAACACTGGGAGTATATGCCACAAGGACATTGCAAAGATAAGTTACAAAATTGGAAAAACAAAGCGATTTCACGCGGTCTGGAAAATAAAGAATTACGTCGTCAAATTTTGGTTTTGCAGTCGAGTCGTGAGAACTGGAAATCGAAGTATATGGCTTTGAAAACTTCCTTGGTTTCTGCCCCTATTGGCAGTGAAAAAGCGCGCGGTCACCAATATCCTATAGCGGTCGTTTTGTTTTTGGTAATGCTTCAACGATATGGTAATATGAGTCTTCGTGGTTGTCGCCAGAGCCTTATTTGCCTTTGTTTTGTGGGCTTTTCGCATCGTATTCCAAGCCACAATAGTATTCGGAATTGGGTCTGCAAGTGTGGTTATTTCCGTGTCTGCAAAAAGGAGAAGCCGAAAGAGTCGTATGTGGTTTATGCAGATGAGCGTATTGTTTTTGGAAGTGAGAAGATTTTATTACTTTTAGGTCTTCCTCTGTCAGCTATTCCTTTGGATAGAAGTGTTTGTCATGCAGATTTAGAGGTGTTGTATGTAGGTGTTTCAGACAGTTGGAAAGGGGAAGATATACACGCTGTGCTGGCTGAGATAGCTGCTAAAACGCCTATTGCTTATATAGTAGGTGATGAAGGGACAAATTTGAAAAAAGCCTATAGTATGGGCAATTATAGTCATATAGAGGATTGTACGCATATTTTTGCCAACTTGCTGAAACATTGTTATCAAAAAGATGTTCGCTTTGAAACGTTTCGTTCTTTGATAGGTACAGCGCGTAAAGCCTTTTATTTGAGCAAGGCAAAGAGCCAGTGGCTACCTCCGACCTTACGAGGCAAATTACGTTTTGTCAATGTCTTTCCGTGTGTAGAATGGGCACAAAAGATGCTTGCACAATGGCATCTATTGCCTGACGATGTAAAGACCTTGTTAGCTTTTTTGCCACAAGAACAAGCCTTTATAGCTGAATTGGGGCAGCAACAACAAACATTCAATAAGGTATGTAGCCTCCTCAAAAATGGAGGCTTCTCAGAAGAAACAAAGACGAAAATACTTGCCTTGCTTCCTCAAACACAAGAGCAAGATAATCACAGTCAATTCGCCACAGGAATCCGAACCTATTTACAAGAAATTAGTCAAAAATGCACCCTCCTAAAAATGACGAACTGTCTGTGCAGCTCCGATGTTATCGAAAGTTATTTTGGAAAGTTTAAGCAAAAAATTAACCCAAGCAACAAGAACCACCTTTCTGAATTTGTGCTTACTTTGGCTAATTTTGGAAAAGATT
>JAAFJK010000464.1 GCA_013298105.1 Cytophagales bacterium | reverse complement strand
GCGCACCACGACTTTCCAAATGACTACAGCCCCTACGAATGGTTATGTGCTTCAGTCTGACGCTTCAGGCAATGGCACATGGGTTAATCCTACTTCACTTGCTATCACTGAAAGCGACCCGCAAGTGGCTTCTACAACTTCTAATTATGTACCCAAATGGAATGGTACAAGTTTGATAGATGGACTTTTGTATGACAATGGCACAAATGTAGGCATTGGTACTGCCTCGCCTACTACCAAATTGCACGTGGTAGGCAATACCACCTTAGATGGCACGCTGAACTTAAGCAGTAACTGGAATATGCAAACAGGCTCGGACTTCTTTTTAGAAAAAAGTGGAACACGCTATATGACAGTGTACGGCACAGGTGGCAATATAGGCATTGGTACAAGCACACCCAATAACAAATTAGATGTGCAAGGCACTACAAGCACAACAGCCCAAGTACAAAGTAGTGGAAGCGGTGCTTTTCTAAGCGCAGTAGCTCCTTCAGGACAAGAAGCATCAAATAATTTCAAAACCTACAGCAGTGGTTCCGCTATCAATCGTTGGACGGTAGGCAAGTCAAACGCTACTGAGTCAGGCTCGAATGCAGGAAGTGATTTATTCATCAATCGCCATAATGACGCAGGCACCTATTCAGGACAACCTCTTTCTGTCAGTCGCGCCAATGGCACGGTTACGATAGGCAATGACAGCCCCAGCACTACTGCCAACACACTCAAAGTGAATGGTTCGATAGCTTACGCGGTCATGACCATCAACACGAGCAGTAACAGCACTACTTTGAATGGAGATGATTATTTGGTAGTCTATAGTGGCACTACTTCAGGCAATACGCTTACCTTGCCTGCCGCAAGCAGTTGCGTAGGAAGGGTGTATGTAGTCATCAATCACTCGACAAGTTCCGTAACTTCTACAAGTTATTTAGTAGCAGATGGCACTTCTACGCCTGTAATTACGGCGGGTAGCAAGGTGCATTTTGTAAGTGATGGCACAAATTGGCATAAGTTGAATTAGAAGTGGAGGGATTGAAGCGTAAATGAGTGAACTTTCCCGTTCATTCCCAAATTTAGCTCGCTTATTCCAAAATACTGCCCACTCATTCCCAAAATCTAAAATTGTTCAAACAAAGTAAGCATTTTTGAAGCAAGTTTTGTAGCATATATCACAAGTCTTAAAACTTTAAACCCAAATACGAATATGAAAAAAATATGTTTGCCACTTTTGGGCATGAGCCTTCTGGCTTTTTCTCTCCTATTTTCATCTTGCAAAAAAGATGATGAAACTGTTGTTACTCCTCCCACTACTACCACTGATGTAGTTGATATTACTTCAGTAGTGCAGTCAAAATTTTTAACTAATAATGGCGTTACTGTTACTACAAGTGGTGATAACATCATTATCAAAAGTGATGGTCGTCCCAATAACCACAAAACGCCTTATTGGGGCGTTGGTCATGCGATGTATGAAGCCTTCCCTGCGGGTCATGCCACTAACCCTGGTGGACAAATTCTTGTCCAAAACTACACCATGACGATTCCTGCCAAACCGAAAGAAGCGACTACTAAAGAAGCCACCACCACGTTTGCTATTGGTATGGCATTGAATGGTGTGCCTATTTTCAACAATACTGAAATGGCAGGGCAACCTTTAGATGCAGGAACGATTAGTTCTTTTGATGGGGCAGGTGCGCACCCTGCTCAAGCAGGCGATTATCACTATCACATGACAGGCAAATACACCTCAGACAATGATGCAAATTTGATAGGCTTCATGCGTGATGGCTTCCCTATTTATGGACGCAAAGACAAAGATGGTACATATCCCTCAAACCTTGATGCCTACAATGGTCATTTTGGACCTACTACAGAATTTCCGAATGGCATTTACCATTATCATGCGCGTAATGAAAACTATTTGAATACAGGATATTACATCTTGAAATCAGGCAGTTATTATGGTACAAAAGGCACATTTACCAAGTAAGCAGATGGTGAATAGCTTGAAAAAGCCCTCTCAATTCTCCCTTTGGGGATTAGGGGGCTTCTTTGTCTTTTTGTTTCTTTTGGCTTGTTCGCAAGCCCCTAAAAAGCAGGAAAGTAAATTAGTTTATCTGCCTGTCGATGCTTCTGCAATACCTAAAGACACCTTAAATGCCTCTAATACACAAATTACTGTAAAAAATGGAGTTTATTTCTTTCAAAATAAACCCTTTTCAGGATTTATCATAAGTTTTTATGAAAATCAGAAAAAACAACAAGTAATGAGTTTTTGGCAAGGCAAGTTGCATGGCGTTTCTAAGTCCTTTTATCCTAACGGAAAATTGAAAGAGGAAAGGAATTACAAGGATAATTTGGCATACGGCAGGCATTTTGGTTTCTGGGAAAATGGCAAGCCCAAATTTGACTTTTTCTACATTGATGAAAAAAGTCATGGATTGCAACGGCAATGGTATGAAAGTGGGCAAATCTACTTAGAACTCCATTTAGAAAACGACTCTGAAAAGGGTATGCAACGTGCATGGCGTGAAAATGGCAAATTATTTGCCAATTACGAGGCGCGAGATGGGGCAAGGTATGGGCTTCAAAAAACAGCCCTTTGTTACACTTTGCGGGACGAAAAATTTAAAATAAAATGAAAAACCTGTAGAACAGGCATCTTGCCTGTTCATGAAAAAAAACCTGTAGAACAGGCATCTTGCCTGTTCTTAAAAATTATGCAGAGAAAATTATGAAAAAATATTTGTGGTTATTTTGGGTTTGCGCCTTTTTCGGGTGCAATGAAGCCCAAAAACGCCTTCCTTACTACGATACGCCCGAATTCACCCCCAAGTGGCTCGCCTCCGCAGGCAAAAATTTTCACAAAATCAGACCCTTTCAGCTTGTCCATCACCAAAACCAGCCTTTTACAGAAAAAGACATGGAAGGCAAGATTTGTGTAGTTGATTTTTTCTTTGCTACCTGCCCAGGCATCTGCCCCAAAATGACCAAAAACATGGCTCTTTTACAAAAAGAGTTCTTGCAAGATGAGGACATTCTTTTGCTCTCACATACCGTCACACCTGAGAAAGATAATGTAGCCAATTTGAATGCTTACGCACAAGAAAAAAAAGTAGTCTTTAATCGTTGGAAATTGCTCACAGGCGAGAAAAAAGAAATTTACGATTTGGGACGGAAATACTATTTTGTAGAAGAAGATGAGGGCATCAACAAAGGAACGGAAACTTTCCTACATACCGAAAATTTTGTTTTGATAGATAAAAATAGGCACATTCGAGGCATTTACAATGGTATAGAGGCACACAGCTTGGCGGATTTGATTCGAGATATGAGGATTTTAAAGAGTGAGAGAGTGAAAGAGTGAGAGAGTGAAAGAGTGAAAGAGTGAAAGAGTGAAAGAGTGAGAGAGTGAGAGAGTGAGAGAGTGAATGAGCCTATTACCTGTTTACCCGTTATCCTTCCACTTCTTACCTTTCCACCCTTCTCCCCTTTCCCGCTCATTCCCAAATTCTGCCCGTTCATTCCCAAATTCTGCCCGCTCGTTCTCAAAAATGAAAAAGGGTAATGGAGTTGTTTTTACTTTGTAGCAAGTTTAACGAAAACGACACACGTCAAACGTACATCAAAAATCGTCAATCCCACTAAACGTGCTACTCATGATGAAAACAACAACAACTCTCCTTCTCGCCTGCCTTACTTGCCTATTGGTAGGCAAGACCTTCGCACAAGGCGTAAGCATCTCGTCTGATGCTTCTTCGGCAGATAATTCTGCTATGCTTGATGTCAAAAGTACCGACAAAGGTATGCTTGTTCCGCGCATGACAACTGCGCAACGTACTGCAATCGCCTCGCCTGCTACAGGACTTTTGGTCTATGATACAGACCTGAACAGTTTTTATTTTTACAGTGGAACAGTTTGGACTGTTATCCCTACAGGCTCGAATGCACTCAAATATGTAGGCACTTCTTACTTGGGACAAAATTCGGGAGTAGGTAGCACAGGCACAAGCGAAGGCACAAGTAGTAATCGGGGCTTGGTGGCTATTGGCAATGGTGCTTTGAATGCCAATACCACAGGCGAAAATAATATAGGTTTGGGTTATCAGGCTCTATATAACAACACTACAGGTAGTTGGAACACTGCTATAGGCAAAGAAACATTGAAAAATAACACAACAGGCGATTTGAATACTGCCATTGGGAACTTTGCTTTGCAAAACAATATATCAGGCTTTGAGAATGTAGCCATTGGGCAAAATGTCTTAGATGCCAATACGACAGGTTTCAACAATTTGGGAATTGGCAATAGATCTCTTAACAACAACACGACAGGAGAAAATAATGTAGCATTAGGAAATAGTGCAGCATATAAGCTGAGTACGGGGCAAAATAATGTAGCATTAGGAACTAATGCTTTATATAACACGAACACAGGAAGCTATAATATTGCACTTGGAAAAGCCTCATTACACAATAACCTAACGGGCAATAACAATATAGCAGTAGGATATCAAGCAGGGAATAATAACAATGGCAATGGCAACATTTTTATAGGGCATGAAGCAGGGTATAATGAACTGGGTTTCGACAAATTGTACATCGCTAATTCCAATACTTCTTCGCCTTTGCTATATGGAGATTTTAACACCAAGACCTTGAC
>JAAFJK010000169.1 GCA_013298105.1 Cytophagales bacterium | reverse complement strand
AACTACAGCAGTCTTCAAACTAAGACCAAAAGTAGATGGACTACCCGAACCTA
Organism: Cytophagales bacterium; assembly: GCA_013298105.1. Lineage (GTDB taxonomy): Bacteria > Bacteroidota > Bacteroidia > Cytophagales > Microscillaceae > RDXI01. Next base: position 3,328 of record JAAFJK010000169.1, on the reverse strand, counting down.
CCGAGAACGTCAAATTAACGCTTTTCAAACCCACTTGTAAAGATGGGGCGGATTTTCCCATCACAAATATCTCGGTCGATATTTTAGATCGAGAGAATTTGGCACTGATAGAAAACAATGTACCAAATACGGTCTTCAGATGTACTGATGCTGTATCTGTCCCCAATCTACGAAGTACCTTAGCTGATAAATACGAATGGGAAACGGTCGGAGGTGCGTTTACGTATGTTAGCCCACCTTCTACACGCGAGATAAAACCTGCCACACAAACTACTGATGCTACTTACAAACTCAAAGCAACTTTTGGTACAGGTACTGAGTCATGTGTATTGGAGAAAACTATCACAGTGAACTATGCAGTGCTTCGAGTGAATAATCCAGATGCTATCTGCACTGGACAAACAGCCACACTGATAGCCGAAGGGCGTACAAACTATACTTGGACTCCTGCTACAGGCTTAAGTTGTACGAATTGCGCTACCCCAAGTGCCAATCCTACAGCTACTACTACTTATACTGTAACGGCTACAGAGGGTACAGCTCCCGATGGTTGCTCAAGCACTGCGCAAGTAACCGTAACGGTAGTAAATCAACCTGGTCCTCAATTTACAGGTTTGGCTTCTCAATACTGTATCAATGATGCGGCAGTACCTTTGAATGCAACGCCTGCAGGTGGTAGCTTCGAAATCAATGGCATACCTGCTACTCAATTCAACCCTACTACACTTGGCGGTGGTACACACAAAGTAAAATATGTCAAAACTGTAGGTGGCACGACTTGTGCTGATTTTGTAACCAAAGACGTATTGGTAAATACCTTGCCTGCCATTACTTTCATAGTAGCACCCAATGTTTGTAAAAATGCTCCCGCTATTCCTATAACGGCTAATCCCGCAGGTGGAACATTCAAAATAAATAACCAAACAGTTACGGAGATAAACCCTTCTCTTTATCCTGCAGGCGATGTTACAGTCAATTATGCCGTAACAGACATCAACTCAGGCTGTGTGAATACAGGCAGTACTACAGTGGCTATTATGCCCTTGCCTACCCTTGCATGGGTAGATGTGAATGATGCCTATTGCAAAACAGAGAATATAACTGTTACACCCAAATTGAATGTAGTAGATTCTGACGGCACACCAAGCACTATCACGCTCGCCTCTTTCAATCCATCTTTAGCCAGCCTTATATCCAATAAAATCACACTCAACTACTCTTTCACAGGTACAAACGGCTGTAACACAGTCATTACCAAAGAAGTGAATTTTGGAGAACCACCTACGGCTGATTTTACAAACTTGCTTGATGAATATTGCCAACAAGCCCTCCCTGTTACACTTACAGCCGCACCTGCAGGAGGAGAGTTCTTTGTAGATGGTTTGCCAGCTACTCAGCTTATTCCTCAAGATTTCCAAGTGGGAGATGTGGCTACAGTAACTTACGTTTACAATGGCAATGGCTGTATCGTACAAGTAGATAAGGAAGTAGATATTATCCAACCCAATGTCTATACGCCCAAAGAAGAAACTAAGCAAGTTTGTCCTCCCACAGCGCAAGGCTATCCTTTGGAGGCGGTGCCTTTGAGTCAATCTCAAGCGGGTTATACCTATCTTTGGACAAGTACAGTACCTGCCCTGAATGGACTAACTGCGCGTGTGATTTACATAAAAGAAGACCAAAGTGGTGAACACAGTGTTTTGATTCGTGATGCAGGCAACTGCCCTATAGATGAGAAAATTTTTGACATTACTATCAAATGTAATACGGCTTTCTTTGTACCTACAGCTTTCACACCCAACACTGACAACAAAAATGATATGTTGCAAATCTTTGGGGCGGACTTTACAAAATTGCGCTTCACGATATTCAATCGTTGGGGAGAAGTAATCTTCACTGCCCGCGACAAGAAAGAAGGTTGGGACGGCAAAGTAAAAGGCGGGGCGGCTCCTGCAGGTGTGTATCAATGGACAGCGACTTACGAGAGCGTTTTGCAACCAGGCAAAGTAATTGAGAAAAAAGGCGCGATTACGTTGATTCGTTAATCCAATTCTATAAATGTATAGAACACCCTTACTTCCAAAAGTGTAGGGTGTTTTTTGTTTTATTTTATTCTTCGAAAGTTATTGCGGAATTTGAAATAGGAGGCATTGTAAAAGTAAGTCATGTTGCTTCAACCCTTCGGGTGTCTAAAGTAACTAACTCATTTTGAGTTAGTTACTTTAGACACCCGAAGGGTTGAAGCTCTCTAAAAATCAAACACCCGCAATAACTTTTGATTCTTAAAAAGTTATTACGGAACAGGCTGTAGCACAGGCTTCTCGCCTGTCGTTTTCAAGTCATAAACAGGCTGGAAGCCTGTTCTACAGTTTTGCCTCCGCAATAAATTTCGAAGAACCTAACTTTTAAGAACCCTTTATTTTTAAATCTATAGATTCATGTTACAACATTTTACACATCTTCAGCAGTTTCAAAATATAGCACACTTTGTCAGTACACGCGAAGGAGGCATAAGCGTAGGCGAGGTGGCAGGGCTGAATATAGGCTATCGGACAGCAGACACAGAGGCAAATGTTTTGCAAAATAGGCAACTATTGGCAGGGCAGGCAAGGATTCCTTTGGCTTCTTTTTGTGTTCCCCAACAAACCCACTCAGCGCACGTACAATGTGTTACAGAAAAACACAAAGGTTTGGGCGCGTTTGAGCATACTACAGGCTTGCCTGAAACAGACGCACTCATCACACAGACGCGCGATATGTGTCTGATGGTACTATCGGCAGACTGTACGTTACTATTGTTATATGATGCTGAAAATGAAGCTATTGGTGCGGTGCATAGCGGTTGGCGCGGCACAGTCCAAAAATTAGCCCAAAAAACCATCGCGCAGATGCAGGCAAGTTTTGGGACGAATCCAGCCCAGCTTTGGGTAGGTATAGCCCCTTGTATATCGGCTGATGTCTATGAGATAGGCGAAGATGTAGTGGAAGCCACTCAAAAAGCGTTTGGAAGTATTGAGAAATACCTTGCCTACCACGCGCCCACCAATCGCTGGCATTTTGATTTACGCTATACCAATGTCCAAATGCTCAAAGAAATAGGCGTACCTGATGCACAAATAGAAATTTCAGGCGATTGTACATACACAAACCCGCATTTGTATTATTCGGCAAGACTTACACAAGGCAAAACAGGCAGATTTGGGGCAGGAATTATGTTGAAAGGTTAAGCATTATTTTCTTATCTTTCACGTTGTCGTGGAAAATAAAAAAGGTTGTGTGAGAATTTTTGTGGAAGTACCCAGTTTGTCATTGTGAGCAAAGCGAACAA
>JAAFJK010000109.1 GCA_013298105.1 Cytophagales bacterium | reverse complement strand
ATACTTTAGGCGGAACTATAACGGCTGTATTGCTTATCCAACAAGTGCCTATAACTATAGTAATGTTTGCTTCAGTTTTGGCGGGTGCGGTTGCGGGTATGCTGACAGGTTTTATACATACGCGCTTGAGGGTGCAGGCACTTTTGGCGGGGATATTGGTTATGAATGCTTTACATTCTGTCAATCTCATGTTGCTTGGCAAAGCAAATGTACCGTTGATAGATACACCCAATTTTTTGGATTTGCTCTCCTCACAAGGCTTGGTATTGGGTTTGGTGGCGGTAGCGTGTTGGGGCGGACTTGCCTACCTACTCCGCACAGATTTTGGATTGGCTATGCGGGCTACAGGCAGTGCCGAGCAGATGATACGCGCCAATGGCGTGAATACAAACCGCATGAAAATCATAGGTTTGGGCATTGCCAATGGACTTACAGCTTTGAGTGGTTTTCTAATCGTGCAATATCAAGGCTTTGCAGACATAAACATGGGCATGGGCATTATGATAGTGGGTTTAGGCTCTGTCATCATAGGAGAAGCCCTTGCGCAGCTATTAAAAATTCGTGCGATAGCTTTTCAGCTCGTCATGGTTTTGTTGGGAGCAATCGTTTTTAGAGAACTTTTAGCAATCGCACTTTCTACAGGTTTGCCACATGAGATGTTGCATTTGGCTACTTCAGTGATGGTACTTTTGGTGGTAGTTTTTGGAAAAAGAAAGTAGCTTGTCAAGGTCTGCGACCATTGAGAAGCGTACTAAATACTGAACAAAAAAAAACTGTAACTATTTAGCCCCCAGCCCCAAAGGAGAGTTTTTGTGTAAGTTTGCATTTAAACTTGCCTACCGAAACACTGAAATAGGCGAAAATTAGAGATAATTCTCCCCTTTGGGGCAGGGGGCTAAATAATTGCAACCTTGCCTACCCCTGAAAATAAAAAACACGCCTTGTTTCAAAGTGCCTACTATTCAATTTTTATCTTGTCGATTTCTTTCATAATACTGTCTGTTTCTACAAGGGCAACAATGATTTTTTGGTAGTGCAAAATATCATCAAAGTCTAAAGTGCGGTCTTTGCGGTCTTTGAGCCATTTTTGGGCAGGTTGATAACCGCCTATATGAAAATCCCACGCAATTTGTGGCACGTTTTCAAAATACTGCTTTTCGTTTATCCACACCTTGCCTACCTCGTATTTTAGCTTGCCTACAGTATTTGAGCCACTGACAGGATATTGAGTAATGTAGTTTTCCACTACTTCACTTTCCAAAAGGTGTATTTGCCTTAGCTCGCCGCCTAAATGCACCAAATCCCAAAAAGTTGATGGATTAGGATATGGCACACGCGGAAAGTCTATTTTTAGAAATTCTTGGTAGGTTTCGCGGTAAGTAGGCGAGTGCAAAACAGCATAGATATAATCGAGCAAATCTATAGGCGAGAAAAGCCCCCTAACCCCCGAAGGGGGAACTTCTGTTTCTTTTTCGGGTATAAAAGTTAAGCCTAAACTTTGTTCTATTTGAGTTATGATTTCTTTGTTGAGGTTGGGCAATCTTTCTGTTAAAATAGAAGTTGTTGTTTCATTTTGCGGTGTGTAAGTGGCGTTTAATTGTGCTTCTAACTTCTCCACGCTTGCTTTTGCCTCCTCATATATACTTCTATTTTCTTCAAATAATTTAGTATTTTCTATAGAAGGGTTTTCAATGGCTTCATAAAAAGGCAATACTGTTTTGTAAAAAAACTTGTTTATTTGTTCATAATGTTCTTTGGCTTGCGCTAATTTGTACCTCAGTGCTTCCTTATCTAATGCCGTAAGTAGGCTCTTTTTCTTGTTTTTTTGTCCATTTTCAGCTTCAGGATATAAATAAAGTGGAAAAACGTAATTTGTTTCCTTTCCATTGTTGGAAATAGTACATTTATCTACCAAATTTTTGGTAATGAATGTGTGCTGGTAGGAAGCTGAGGACAAAAGCCTCGTAGTAATGAGTGCTACATTATCTTTGCGCAAATGCCTCAATATTTCGTGTCTTGGATAAGACAAAAAGCCCTTAGAGTAAGGTGTATAAAATAAATATCGTTCATCAAAAGGTCTGTATGTGATGGTACGAATATGTTGCTTGTCTAAATTATTTCTAATTAAATCACCTTGCGCCCCCGCGATTGTCCAATCTCGACTATCTTCCCCCAATTCATATTTTATTCTTGCATCATATTCACTTAATTTTACGAAATCCGTAATAACTTCTAATACTTTTTCAGCCGATTCTTGCACAATGAAGTGGTCGCGAGCAGTTACAAGCCCCGCATTGTATTCAGTAAATAAACTTGTTATTTCAAAACCTTCCTCATACATTTTCTTATCTTGAAAATCCTTCTGAGTGAAAAAATAATATTTTTTCTCAAAATCAAGATTTTTCCAACTGACTGATTGCAAAGTATTTATATTCAAAAAATCATATTTTACTTCACGTTTGCCAAATAAATCAAAATGAAAAGCCTTGCCCAACTCGCCTGCTTTTTTCTTGCCTGTTTTGACAAAAATATTGATACTCACGCCTTGCATAATGTCAAATACGTTTTGGTCAGGCGAGCCATCAGGTGCTGTTTCTTTTCGTTTGGCATTGCCATGCAAGTCAAGAATATAAATTTTATCAAAACTTTCCAACAAAGATTTGCGCATTTGCCTATGTATTACACCATCTATAAAACTGTTATTGGATATATAAGCCAACACGCCACAGCCATTTTTATCAATAAAATGTTGTCCAAAACGTATAAATTTAATGTAATCATCAGACAAAGGTTGGATATTTCGCTCATTCAAATCCTGTTTATAATCTGAAGTCAAGTTCTCAATCCATTCACTTTTGTTGGTACTGCTTACAGCATAAGGCGGATTGCCCATAATACACATGACAGGCGTTTCGCGCTTGATTTTATTTGCCTCATTGCCTTCGTCTGAAAGCCATTGCGCCATAGCAAACTTATATTGTGCTTCTTGAGGTTCTTCTAAACTATTCGTAAGATACACACGCAAGCGTTGGGAAAGCCCCATATTGGTAGGCAAGTAACCTGTAGATTTCAAAAGCAAATCTAACTGCAAGTGTGCCATAGCATAGCTCGCCATGAGCAGTTCAAAACCATTCAGGCGAGGCAATAAATCCTGCTCCACATAACTATTCCAAATACCTTGTTGTCCCTTAAATTTTTGATGGATATGTTTGATAACTTCTGCTAAGAAAGTGCCTGTACCTGTCGCGGGGTCAAGGATTTGAACTTTGTGAATAAGCCCCCCAGCCCCCGAAGGGGTAGTGCGCGTTTTATCTTTTGAAAGAATAGGAACTTTAGTATTATCAGCCAAACCTTTAGGCAAGTCGAATTCTGTTTTGAGAATATCATCAACAGCTCGAACTATAAAATTCACGACAGGCGAGGGCGTGTACCAAACGCCGCGTGCTTTGCGCAAATTGGGGTCATATTCACTCAAAAATGTTTCGTAAAAATGAATGATAGCATCTTCTGTTTGCGTATTTTTGCCATAATCTTTTAACAAATTTTGCACATCGCAGGCAAGAAAAACCTCGACCAAACTATCTACAATCCAACGTATGCGGTCATCAACTTCTAATCCTGCAATATACCCAAATAATTTTTTCAGAAATGGATTAGATTTTGGGATAAGGTCGTATGCCTTTTGTCTGCTAAAAGCGTTCAAATCTGTATCGTGTAGGCGAGCTGCAAACATACCATACACGATAGTTTGCGCATACACATCTGCAAAACTTTTCGGCACAATATCGTGCATCAATATTTCTTTGAAAGCCTGCATTTGCTCTA